>NZ_VRVF01000028.1:0-58601 GCF_008040045.1 Methylobacterium sp. WL8
AATCCAGGGCTATCAACCCCAAACCACCTTGCCCGTCTTGGAGAACCGTGATACCGAACCAACCACTCGGTGGTCCGCCTCAGCGGTGGGAGGCGTCTAAGCCCACCTAAATCCCCTGTCAACCCCGTTTTCAGCAGCGCTGAAATCCGGACCCGACACTCACAACCGACAAAAACAGCAGAGCGTCCGGTTTTCACCGGCCTGCCCAGCCAATCCATCGGAGGTGATACCGGCTCCGAAAGGTCCGCGTCGCCGCCGCCCCGTTGCCGATGAGCGGGGTATACGGACCACGCAGACGCCCGTCAACAGGGGGGCGCAAAGAATCCGAAAAATCCGCGACAGGCATGTGACGGGGCCCTGGATCCGGCCTGTGCCGCCGGATGGTGTCTCTCGATCGTCAGGTCTTCCTGGTCGAGCGGCGTCTGCAAAAGCGCTCGGTTTCGTTTGCCGGATCGATCGACGTGACCCCGCCGCTTCTACCGTCGTGGTGGCCAGGGTGATCGCGTTCCACGGGTCCGGAGCGCCTTCACCTCCCCGCCTTCGGCGTCGAGCCGTTCTAAGCGGGCAGGTCGAGGGTCACGGTCAGCCCGTCGTAGGCGGGCACCACGCCGGGCGGGAGCTTGGCCGCCAGGGTCGCGTGGTCGAGGTCGGTGTGCAGGTTGGTGAGGATCGCGCGGCGCGGGCGCACGTCGTCGATCAGCGCCAGCGCCTCCGAGACCGAATAGTGGGTCGGGTGCGGGGTCTCGCGCAGGGCATCGATGATCAGCAGGTCGAGGTCGTGGAGGCGCGCGCGCGACGCGTCCGGCAGCAGGCTGAGATCCGGGATGTAGGCGGCCGGCCCGAGACGGAAGCCGAGGGCCGCCTCGTTGCCGTGCTCCACCGGCAACGCCTCCGCCTCGATCGCCCCGCCCTGCCCCTGCACCGCGACGGTCTCGTGGTGCGGCAGGTCGCGAAGGTCGAGGATCGGCGGGTAGGCGCTGCCCGGCGGCTTCGTGAAGCAGTAGCCGAAGCGTGCCCGGAGCAGGTCGCTCGTCAGCGCGTCGGCGTGGACCGGGATGCGCGCGCGCATCTGGATCACCAGGGGGCGCAGGTCGTCGATGCCGTGGGTGTGGTCGGCATGCGCATGGGTGAACAGCACCGCATCGAGCCGCGTCACGCCCGCGTCGAGCAGCTGCTCGCGCAGGTCCGGCGAGGTGTCGATGAGGAGCGTCGTGGCGGCGTCGGCCTCCCGGCGCGCGACGAGGATCGAGCAGCGGCGGCGGCGGTTCTTCGGGTCGCGCGGGTCGCAGGCGCCCCAGCCGTAGCCGACGCGGGGCACGCCGCCGGACGAGCCGCAACCGAGGATGCGCAAAGTCAGCGTCGCCATCCGGACCTCCGGCTCGGGTGGTATCCGAGGACGGCGCCGGTTGTCACGCGGGCGCGCCTGCCTTCGGCTGCGTCTTGGCGAACAGGCGATGGAAATTCGCGCTGGTGAGGCGCGCGAAGGCCTCCGCGTCGAGGCCGAGGGTTGCGGCAAGCGATCGCGCGGTGTCGGCGGTGTAGGCCGGCTCGTTGGTCCGCCCGCGATGCGGCTCGGGGGCGAGGAACGGCGCGTCGGTCTCCACCAGGATGCGATCGTGCGGCACCTGCCTGGCGATGTCGCGCAACGCGGTGGAGCGGCGGAAGGTGACGATCCCCGAGAACGAGACGAAGAGGCCGAGCTCGACCCCGGCCTCGGCCAGCCGCGCGCCGGACGAGAAGCAGTGCAGCACCGCCGAGAACCGGCCGCGGCCCATCTCGTCGGCGAGCACCCGCTCCATGTGCTCGTCGGCGTCGCGGGCGTGGATCACCAGCGGTAGCCCGGTAACGCGGGCGGCCTCGATGTGGGCGCGCAGCACCTGCTCCTGGACCATTGCGGGCGCCGCGTCCGCGTAATGGTAGTCGAGCCCCGCCTCGCCGATGCCGACGCAGCGCGGGTGGTCGGCGAGCCGGGCGATGACGTCCGGCGCGACGTCCGGCTCCTCGGCGGCCCCGTGCGGATGGGTGCCGACCGTGTACCAGACCTCCGGGTGGGCCTCGGCGATGGCGCGGTAGGTGTCGGCCTTGGCGACCCGCGTCGCGATCGTGAGCATCCCGCCGACGCCGGCGGCCTTCGCCCGGGCGATCACGCCGGGGAGGTCGGCGGCGAAATCGGGGAAGTCGAGATGGCAGTGGCTGTCGACGAGCATGCGGTCCGGGAGCCTGGGCGAGGGGTTCGTTCGGCGGATTCGATGCGGCGGAGACGGCCGGCTCAGGCGGCCGGGGCCTCGGGCTTCTCGAACCGCGGGAAGATCGGGCTCGGCGCCGGCAGCGGCGTTCCGGGGGCCAGGCGGGCGCCCTCCCCCACGTGGGCGAAGTCGCGCCGGCCGGCCGGCACCGCCAGCACGTCGAGCAGGCTCGCGGCCGAGCGCGGCACGAAGGGCTGCACCAGGATGCCGACCGCGCGCAGCACCTCCGCGGTGACGTAGAGCACCGTGCCCATCCGCTCCGGATCGGTCTTCTTCAGCTTCCACGGCTCCTCGGACGCGAAGTAGCGGTTGGCGTCGGCCACCACCGCCCAGATCTCGGCGAGGATGGCATGCAGCGCGAGGTCGTCCATCAGCGCCCGCGCCCGCGCCGGCAGGGCGTCGGCGGCGGCGAGCAGGGTCCGGTCGGCCTCCGTGAAGGCGCCGGGCTCCGGGACCACGCCGGACAGGTTCTTGGCGATCATCGAGAGCGAGCGCTGGGCGAGGTTGCCGAGGTCGTTGGCGAGGTCCGCGTTGATGCGGGTGATGATCGCCTCGTGGCTGTAGCTGCCGTCGCCGCCGAACGGCACGTCGCGCAGCACGAAGTAGCGCACGGCGTCGACGCCGTAGGTGTCGGCGAGGTCGATCGGGTCGAGGACGTTGCCGAGCGACTTCGACATCTTCTCGCCCTTCGAGAGCAGGAAGCCGTGGCCGAAGACGCGCTTGGGCAGCGGCAGCCCGGCCGACATCAGGAAGGCCGGCCAGTACACCGCGTGGAAGCGGACGATGTCCTTGCCGATGACGTGCAGGTCCGCCGGCCAGAACCTGCGCCGTTCGTCGGCCTCGTCGGGGAAGCCGGTGACGGTGAGGTAGTTCGTCAGCGCGTCGACCCAGACGTACATGACGTGGCCCGGCCGGTCGGGCACCGGCACGCCCCAGTCGAAGGTGGTGCGGCTGACGGACAGGTCCTTGAGGCCGGAGCGGACGAAGCTCGCGACCTCGTTCATCCGCGATTCGGGGCCGATGAAGTCGGGCTGCGTCTCGTAGAGCGCCAGGAGCCTGTCCGCATAGGCCGAGAGACGGAACAGGAAGTTCTCCTCCTCCATCCACACCACGGGGGTGTCGGTGGCGAGCGAGCGGCGGGTGCCGTCCTCGAGCAGGCGGGTCTCGTCCTCGCCGTAATAGGCCTCGTCGCGGACCGAGTACCAGCCGGCATAGGTGTCGAGGTAGATGTCGCCGTTGGCCTCCATCCGCCGCCAGAGCGCCTGGGCGGCGGCGGTGTGGGCAGGTTCCGTGGTGCGGATGAAGCGGTCGTAGGCGCAGTCGAGGCGGTCGGCCACCGCCTGGAAGCGGGCCGCCATGCCGTCGACGAAGGCCCGCGGCGTGGTGCCCGCGCGCGACGCCGTCTGCTGGATCTTGAGGCCGTGCTCGTCGGTGCCGGTGGTGAACAGCACGTCGTAGCCGTCGAGGCGCTTGAAGCGGGCGATCGCGTCGGTGGCGACCACCTCGTAGGCGTGGCCGATATGCGGCGCGCCGTTGGGATACGAGATCGCCGTGGTGATGCTGAAGGTTTTGGCGGTCACGTCGGACATTCCCGGATACACGGCTCTGAAGGATCGGCGCCGATCCGTCGGGACGATGCTCTAGCCGGTCCGCACGGCGCCTGCGAGGTCCGCGAACAGCGACAGGACCACGGGCCGGCGATCGAGATTGTAGGTCGCGGCCTCGCGCGCCGTACGGCCGAACTTCTCACACACCTCGACCAGGGCCGCAAGGCGGGCCGGCGGCTCCGCCCGGCGGCGATGGAGCTCGGCCGAGACGAAGCGCTCGACGGTCTCCAGCCCGGCTGCGAACAGGGGCTCGGCCTCGCGCCCGGCGAGCTTGTCGGCGAGCTTGAGGACGCGGCCCCAATCCGGATGCCCGGCGCGCGACAGCAGGGTCTCCATCTCGGCGACCAGCCCCTGCATCGCCGGGTCGAGCATCGCCACCGCCCGGGCCACCGAGCCCTCGGACAGGTCGGCGGCGCGGGCGAGCGCCTCGGCTAACGGGGCCGGGAACGGGGCGGGGAAACCGGACACCACCGCCGAGACGGAGGCCGCGTCCAGCGGCCGGAGCGCGAGGGCGCGGCAGCGCGAGCGGATCGTCGGCAGCAGTCGGCCCGGCGCGTGGCTGACGATGAGGAACAGCGCGCGGACTGGCGGCTCCTCCAGCATCTTCAGGAGCGCGTTGGCGCCGTTGGCGTTCAGGTCCTCGGCGCTGTCGACGATGCAGATGCGGTAGCCGGCATTGCCCGCGGTGGAGCCGAACAGCTCCAGGGCCTTGCGCACCGCGTCGACCGGGATCTTGGTCGGCAGCGTCTTGGCGGTCGGCACCCGATGGCGGCGCAGGGCCACGAGGTTCGGATGCGAGAGCGCCGCGATCTTACCGACCACCGGATCGTTCGCGGCGACGTCGAGGCCGGGCGCACGCGAGACGCCCTCGGGGTCGGCGAGCAGCCGGCGGGCGACGCGGTAGGCCAGGGTCGCCTTGCCGATGCCGGCGGGGCCGCCGATCAGCCAGGCATGGTGCAGGCGACCCGAGGCGATGCCCTCGGCGAAGGCGGCCTCCGCCTCGGCATGGCCGACGAGGCGCGTGGTCTCGCGCGGGCGGACGATGCCGGCGAGGTCGCCGGGCTCGACGTCGTCGGGCGCGCGCTCAGGCGGCATCGGTACGGCCTTCGGTGTCGTCGAGGAGATCGGGCAGGCGTGCGGCGACCGCCCGCCGGACCGCCTGCGCGACCGCATCGGGGTCCTGCGCCGCGTCGACGAGGACGCAGCGCATGGGTTCGGCCTCCGCGATCGCCCGGAAGGCGTCGCGCAGGCGGCGGTGGAAGGCAAGATCCTCGGCCTCGAAGCGGTCCGGGGCGCCCTGCCCTGCCTGCGACGCCTCTTGTGATGCCTCTTGCGACGCCCTCTGACCAGCCGCGCGCGCCCGCGCGCGGGCCAGACCGATCTCAGGGTCGAGGTCGAAGACCAGGGTGAGGTCGGGCCGCGTCGGCCCGACGACGACGCGCTCGAGCGCCGCCACGGCGATGGCGTCGAGGCCGCCCGCGGCCCCCTGGTAGGCGCGGGTCGAGTCCATGAAGCGGTCGCACAGGACCACCTCGCCGGAGGCCAGGGCCGGGCGGACCAGCCGGTCGAGGTGGTCGATGCGGGCGGCCGAGAACAGCAGCGCCTCGGCGAACGGTCCGTAGGGCTTGGCGATTCCGGCGAGCAGCGCGGTGCGGATCTCCTCGGCGCGGACCGAGCCGCCCGGCTCGCGGGTGGTCGTGACCGTGCGATGCGGGGCGAGCGCCCGGGCGAGGCGGGCCACCTGGGTCGACTTGCCGGCCCCCTCCCCGCCCTCGAAGGTGATGAAGACGCCCGGCGGTGTCGGAGCGGTCATGGCTGAACGGAGCCGCCGCGCCTCTCCGTCGTCACGACGGGTTGGCGGACTTGTCACTGGTCTTATCGCCGGTCCTGTCGCCTTTGCCCGCCTTGTCGAAGGCGCGGCGGACGATGCCGGTGCTGAATTCGAGCGCGGCGTCCATCGCGCGCTGCTGGAGCGTGCCGGCCTCCACCGAGGCGCCCGCGTAGAGCGGCTGGTCGAGGGCGACCGCGTCGCCGCGCATGATCCTGAGGCGGCCGACCTCGTGGCCCTCCGTCACGGGGGCGACGAGAGGTCCCTGGTAGACCGCGCGCGCGGTGACGCGGTCGGACGACCCGCGCGGCAGCAGCACCCGCACCGGCTTCTTGGCGACCAGCGGGACCGACCCCGACGCGCCCCCGAACACCGAGGCCTCGGCCACGGTCTCGCCGGGGGTGAAGACCTGCCGCGGCTCGAAGGCGCGGAACCCCCACTCCATCAGCTTGCGCGCCTCGGCCGCGCGGTCCCGCGCCGTCTTGAGGCCGGAGATCACCATGATCAGGCGCTGGCCGTTCTGCACCGCCGACCCGGTGAGCGCGTAGCCGGATTCCTCGAGGTAGCCGGTCTTGAGCCCGTCGGCTCCGATGTCGAGGGCGAGCAGCGGGTTGCGGTTCTGCTGCTTGATCTTGTTCCAGGTGAACTCGCGCTCGGAGAAGATCTTGTACAGGTCCGGGTAGGTGTCGATGATGTGCGCGGCCAGCTTGGCCATGTCGCGCGCGGTGACCCGCTGGTCGGGCGCCGAGTAGCCGGTGGCGTTGCGGAAGGTCGAGCGCGTCAGCCCGATCTCCTTCGCGCGCTGGTTCATGATGCCGGCGAACGCCTCCTCGGAGCCGGCCATGTTCTCGGCGATGGTGATCGCCGCATCGTTGCCCGACTGGACCACGAGGCCGCGCAGCAGGTCCTGCATCTTGATGCGGCTGTTGACCTGAGCGAACATCGACGAGCCGCCGCCCCCCGCCCCGCCCCGGCGCCACGCGTCCTCGGTGACCGTGAACTCGGTGTCCGTGCTCAGGCGGCCCGATTTCAGGGCGTCGAACACGATGTCGGTGGTCATCAGCTTGGCCATGCTGGCCGGGGCGAACGGCTCGTCGGCCGCCTTCTCGAACAGCACCGAGCCGGAATCGGCGTCGACCAGGATCGCGTGCGGCGCCGCGGTCTGGAAGACCTGGGCGCGGGCCGGCGCCGCCAGCGCGCAGGCCGCCGCCAGAAGGAAGACCCAGGTCCTGCGCATCACCAACTCCCGTGCGGCCGGGCCGCCACGTTTCCGAACATCCCGCCTCGCATAACAAGCGTGACCATATTACGGTTTCCGCGCGGGATCGAATGCGAAATGACGCAGCGCACCGCCTCGCACACCCTACGGTGCGCATTCCCCCGATCTCAGATGGCCTTGCGTGAGGCGTTCCGAGGCCCCGGGGAGCCCCTTTCGCGGGGACCGGCCGGGCGCTTTCGGGCCCGATCTCCCGTCAGTAGATCCCGGCGAGCCGCGCGCCGCGCTTGTCAGGTGACTTGTCGGCAAACTTGGCCGCCGGCTTCGCCGCGAGGTCGGGACGGCCCTTCGCGGCCGTCTGCGCCGTCCCCTTGCCCCCAGGGGTAGTGGCGGTGGCGGGGACGTTGGTGAGACGCGCCAGCGCGAGCTTGGCCGAGGGCGGCATCGCCGGCGGCACCGCGCCCGCCCGGACCGCCGGGGCCCGCGGTGACGCGGCCTGCGCCATCCGCGGCGCGGCGGGGGCGTTCGCGGCGAGGCGGACCGGCACGGGGCGGCCGAGGACCTTCGCGCCCGGGGCTTGAGCCGGGATCGCACGCTCGGCGGACGGGTTGAGCCCGGCCACCCGCACCGGCTCCGGCCGGAACGGCTGCCCGCGCACGGCCATCGGCTGCAGCGCGGCCGGCACGGCCACCGCCGCGCGCGCCAGCACAATCGGCGCGCGCACCGGCCGCGGCGCGGGCGCCTCGTCGCGCTCCTCGCGCTCGGGGGCCGGCTTGAACGCCAGCGGCGCCGGCGCCGTCCGCGAGAACCGCTCCGGCTCCTCCGAGGGGCCGAGGTCGGCCACCATCACCGGGGCGCGCCCGCCCGCCGGCACGCCGTCGGTTCGCAGGGTCGCCAGGAGCTTGCGGTCGTCGGAACCGGCGACCGAGGCCTTGCCGAGATAGGCGACGCGCACGTGCGCCGTGCCCTTGTTGTGGAATTCGAGCGCCCGGGCGACCTCCTCCGAGACGTCCATGACGCGGTCGGCGTGATAGGGGCCGCGGTCGTTGACGCGCACCACCATCGAGTAGCCGTTGGCCGTGTTGGTGACGCGGACGTAGCTCGGCAGCGGCAGGGTCGGGTGGGCGGCGGCGATCGAGTGCCGGTCGAACACCTCGCCGTTGGCGGTCATGCGCCCGTGGAAGGCGGCGCCGTACCAGGAGGCCAGCCCCTCGCGGACGTAGCCGCGGGCATCCTCCTTCGGCACGTAGGTGCGGCCGGCGACGACGTAGGGCTTGCCCGAGAAGCGGCGTCCGCCGCCCTTCGGGATCACGTCGCCCTCGTTGTAGAGGCGCGGGCTGGTCTTCACGCCGTATTTCGGGTCGAGCCCGTTGCCGGCGGGGCCGGCGAACTTCTGCGGGTTCGTGCTGCAGTTGGCGGTGGCCAGCGCGATCGCCGAGACCGCGAGCAGGCGCCGCAAGGGGAGCGGGCCGCGGCACGAATCCGGGATTCGAAGAAGCGTCGAACGCGCCATGCCCACCGGATCCGCCTGTACGCCACGTGCCGAGACACCGGCCCGCGGGGAAGCGGTCGCGCCGGAGCATCCGGTTCGCCCCCTGCACAAGGGGACGGCCACCGAACGAACCGACACTTGTCCGAACGCCGTAAAGGAAGCCTGAACGGGCCGGGCGCCGGGGCGTCCGGCTCACGGGATTCACAGGGTTTCGCGCTCCGTCGACGCATGAGGATGCGGCAGCAAAGCGTTGCACTGACATTCAGAAAGCGGGTTCTGGCCCATCGACGGGACCGGTCGGACGTGCCGCCTCGGCCGCGGGGTTTCCGGGCAGGCCTCGGATCTCAGCGCGGGAGATGCTCCGAGAGCTGCTCGATCGAGCGGGCGCCGCGCTGCTTGAACAGCAGGTCGAGGGCTTCCAGCATGATCGCGTGCATCTTCGTGCGCTCGGCGTAGGCGAGGTCGCGCAGCTGGTCGTAGACCGGCGGCTCGAGGTAGACCGACATCTGTCGTGCGCGCTCCTTCAGGGTGGCGGGGCCGCGCTTCTGCGGGGCTGCGCCGCGGTCGAGCTGGACGATCTCGGCGGTCTGCGGCGCCCCGCGCGTGGCGGGCGCCGAGGCCGCGACGATCGAGGCGAGGTTCAGCTTAGGCGGCTTCGACATGCTTCACCGCCTTGCCCGAAACAAGCTTGCCCGAGACCGCCTGCCCCGATCCCACCTTGCCCGCCTGGGTGCGCTTCTCGATCCAGGACCAGAGCCGGCGCACCTCGCCCGCCGCCTGCCCCTTCGGGTTGAACTCGGTGACGCCCTGGCCGACGCCGATCGCGTCCTGGTGGTCGGTGCGCGCCACGATGTTGACGTCGGGCAGGATGCCCAGCACCGCGAGGCCGTCGGCCGCGTCGCGGATGCGGTAGGAGCGCGGCGGCGTCTGGTTGAGGACGAAGGCGAACTTCTTCTCGAGCCGGTACACGGCGGCCAGGGTCGGCTTGAAGGCGCGCAGGTCCGCGGGCGTCGGCCGGCACGGGATGATGCAAAGGTCGGCGGCGCGGATCGCCGAGAGGGTGCCGGTGGAATCGACGCCGGGCGTGTCGATGAAGACGTAGTCGTAGGACGATTCGCGAAGCTGGTTCATCACCGCGTCGATCTGCGTGGCGTCGATCTGCGCGACCTCGGGGCCTTCCGCGGTGCGGTGGTCGAGCCAATCGGAGATCGTGGCCTGGCGGTCCATCTCCAGGATGCAGACCGAGCGCCCGGCCTCCTGCGCGGCGACCGCGAGCGAGATGCAGAGCGTGCTCTTGCCGCTGCCCCCCTTCTGGGTGACGAAGGTGATCGCTTTCATCGGGTGGTCCTCGGTTCAGGCTTGCCGTGTCCAGGGCTTGTTTCGTCTAAGGCTTGCTTCATCCAAGGCTTGCTTCGTGCAAGACCCGCTTCGCCCGAGGCTTGCTTTGCCTAGGACTTGCCTGGGTCGAGATCGGCCTGCGGACGTTCCGTTCGCGAGCCGAAGCGAAGTTGCGGCGCACGCGCTCGGAGCAACCTAGCGTCAAGAGACCCGCGCCGAGGCGATGATCCTGTGACCCAGGGATGCCGTGATCCCGATATCGCGTCGGTTATGGTTAAGAGGCCGTTAACGCAGGCGCGGGCCGAGCCGCACGGCCGAGCGCCAGCTAAGGATCCGTCGACGACGCGGCGCAGGGCGGACGCGGAACGCGGATCCAAAGCCAACCTCAAGTTCGTTTTTTCGGTCCTGGACGTCTTGGCACTTTTCTTAACTCAGGTGATGAATTAGATTGGTTTCCGGCCTCGACGCGGTGGTGGTAAATATACCTCAGGTTTACGTTCTAGAGGATCGGTCTTCAGGAGTTGCATGACACAGGCCCCGCCCCCTCATCCGAACGACGAACTCCGGGCGGTCCTCGATGCCTCCGGCGTCGTCGGCGCCTGGGTGCACGACCACTGGGCGGGGCGCCTCGCGCTGTCGGGCGACTTCGCCGGCCTGCTCGGCCTCGATCCCGAGGTCGCGGCCGCCGGCGTGTCGCTCGGCGCCTTCCTCGACAGGACCCATCCCGAAGACCGCGCCAGGATCGAGAGCTGCCTTCACGCGGCCGGCGAGGTCGGCGGCCCGATCGAGGCCGAGTTCCGCACGCTCGAATCGGAGATCGGGACGCGCAAGCTGCTGATCCGCGGCCGCGTCGAGCGGAACGCGGCCGACGGGACGGCGCAGGGGCGCGGCATCGTCATCGACACCACCGAGAACAGGTCGGCCGACCTGCGCCAGGCGGAGCGCCTGGTGAACCGCATGGCCGAGCACGTCATCGCGCTGCGCGCGCTGGCCGACGGCCTCGGGCAGGCGAACCTGACCAAGCTGGTCGACGGCCTGATGATCG
Source organism: Methylobacterium sp. WL8 (assembly GCF_008040045.1). NCBI lineage: Bacteria > Pseudomonadati > Pseudomonadota > Alphaproteobacteria > Hyphomicrobiales > Methylobacteriaceae > Methylobacterium > Methylobacterium sp. WL8. The sequence goes on from NZ_VRVF01000028.1 coordinate 10,773, forward strand.
AGATCGGCTTCGAGCTCGCCAAGTTCCTGCACGAGCCGCACACCCTCGGGCCGGGGCGGACCGAACGCCACCACTGATCGGAGCGGGTTTCGGTGGGCCGAGGGCCGTTGGACCCCGCAGCCGCGCGCGGTACTGTCCCGGCGACACCTTGGCCCGGAGGCCGCCATGCGCCGCGACACGATCTACGACCGCGACCTCGACCGGAACCCGGCCAACCACCAGCCCCTGACGCCGCTTGGCTACCTCGACCGGGCGGCGCGGGTCTTCCCCGATCAGGTCGCGGTGATCCACGGGTCGCTGCGACGCTCCTACGCCGAGCTCTACGCCCGATGCCGCCGCCTGGCTTCGGCGCTCGCCGCCCACGGGATCGGTCGCGGGGACACCGTCGCGGTGCTGCTCGCCAACACCCCGGCGATGATCGAGTGCCACTACGGCGTGCCGATGGCCGGCGCCGTGCTCAACACCCTCAACACCCGCCTCGACGCGGCGGCGCTGGCCTTCTGCCTCGCGCACGGCGAGGCCAAGGTCCTCGTCGTCGACCGCGAGTTCTCGGGCATCGCGCGCGAGGCTCTGGCGCAGGCCGGGCGCAGCCTGCTGGTGATCGATGACGACGACCCGGAATATGCCGGCGCCGGCGAGGCCCTCGGCACCTGCGACTACGAGGCGTTCCTCGCGAAGGGCGATCCCGAGCACGACTGGGCGATGCCCGACGACGAGTGGGACGCGATCAGCCTGAACTACACCTCCGGCACCACCGGCGACCCGAAGGGCGTGGTCTACCACCATCGCGGCGCGGCCCTGCTCTCGCTCGGCAACGTCGTCACGGGGGCCTTGGGGCAGCACCCCGTCTATCTCTGGACGCTGCCGATGTTCCACTGCAACGGCTGGTGCTTCCCGTGGACGCTGTCGATCGTGGCCGGCACCCACGTCTGCCTGCGCCAGGTCCGGGCCGGGGCGATGTACGCGCTGATGGCCGAGCACGGCGTCACCCACCTGTGCGGCGCCCCGATCGTGATGCAGCTCCTGATCAACGCGTCCGACGCCGAGCGCCGGCCCCTGCCCCACCGGGTCGCGTTCTTCACCGCCGCCGCACCCCCACCGGAGGCGGTGCTGGCGGGCATGCGCGAGGCGGGCTTCGCCGTCACCCACCTCTACGGGTTGACCGAGAGCTACGGCCCGGCGGTCGTCAACGCCTGGCACGCCGAATGGGACGACCTCCCGGCCGACGCCCAAGCCGCGAAGAAGGCGCGCCAGGGCGTGCGCTATCCCGTGCTCGAGGGCCTCGACGTGCGCGACCCCGAGACCCTCGAATCCGTGCCCGCCGACGGCAAAACGATGGGCGAGGTGATGATGCGCGGCAACGTGGTGATGCGTGGCTACCTCAAGAACCCGGCCTCCACCGAGGCGGCGTTCCGGGGCGGCTGGTTCCACACCGGCGACCTCGGCGTGAAGCACGCGGACGGCTACGTGCAGCTCAAGGACCGCTCGAAGGACATCATCATCTCGGGCGGCGAGAACATCTCCTCGATCGAGGTCGAGGACGCGCTGTTCAAGCACCCGGCGGTCGCCGCCGCCGCCGTCGTCGCCAAGCCCGACGACAAGTGGGGCGAGACGCCGTGCGCCTTCGTCGAGCTGAAGGAGGGCGCGTCGGCCGACGCCGACGACCTGATCCGCTGGTGCCGCGGCCGGCTCGCCGCCTACAAGATGCCCCGGACCATCGTGTTCGGCGAGCTGCCCAAGACCTCCACCGGCAAGGTGCAGAAGTACCTGCTGCGAGAGCGGGCGCGCGCGGGGTCGGAGCAGGAATCGTAGCCGGCGACGCGGGCGGCACGCGCCGCCCGCGCGGGGATCACCACTTGTAGGCGAGGCTCGCCACCACGCGGCGGGCGTCGCCGTAGAAGCACGAGAAGGACGACTGGCAGGAGGAGACGAAACGGCGATCCGCGATGTTGGTCGCGTTGACGGCCAGCCGCCACCGGTCCCAGTTGTAGTGCACCTGCGCATCGAACAGGACGTATTCCGGCACCCGCAAGGTGTTGGCCGTGTCGGCGTAGGATCGACCGACGTAGCGCACGCCGCCGCCGAAGCCGAAGCCGCGCCATTCGCCGGCGGGAATGGTGTAATCCAGGAACAACGAGGCGAAGTTCTCGGGAATGTTCACCGGCACCTTGCCGAGGGTGGTCGGGTCGGCGCTCTTCTCCGTGGTCAAGCCGTAGACGGTGTAGGCGGCGACCGCGTTCAATCCTTCCGCGAGGGTCGCGGTGAACTGCGCCTCGAAGCCCGTGGAACGGACCTGTCCGATCTGGGATGAGAAGAAGGTGTTCGGAACAGGCGTCTGCACGTTCTGGCGATGGATGTCGAAGCCGGCCAGCGTCAGGAAATAGCCCGCACCCGGCGGCTCGAACTTGACGCCGCCTTCGATCTGGTCGCCGGTCTCCGGCTTGAAGGCCTGATTGTTGATGTCGGTGCCGAGCAGCGGCTGGAACGAGGTCGAGTAGCTGACGTAGGGCGCCAACCCGAAATCGTAGTTGTAGATCAACGCCGTGCGATAGGTGAAGGCGCTATCGCTGCGGCCGTTGCTGCCGGCCCCGGCAGTGAGCTTGTCGACCACCCGGTTGTCGGCGAAGTCCTGTCGGCCGCCGAGGACGAGGGTCAGGCGATCCGTGAGCTTGATCTGGTCCTGGAAGTACAGGCCGAGCTGCGTGAAGGAATCCGCGTTGACGAGGTAGGGCGAGGGGCGGCCTGTCGCCGGTCCGTAGGTCGGGTTGATGATGCTGATGTCGGGGACGGCGTAACCTGCCGCGAAGTTGGTGCCCTGGTTGTCGTGCAACTGGAAATTCTTGTAATCGAGGCCGATCAGCAGGTCGTGCTTGAAGATTCCGTCGAAGAAGCGCGCCTCGGCCTGGTTGTCGACCTGGAACAGCCCGATCTTGCTCGACGTCAGGAACTGGTAGCGCGCAAGCCGGGTCTCTGCGGCGTTGCTGTAGCCGAGCTGGCCGATATCCGAGTTCTGGAAGCTTTCGCTGAACGAGTAGCGCAGGTTCTGGCGGATGGTCCACGTCTCGTCGAAGGCGTGCTCGAACTCGTAGCCGGCAAAAGCCTGCTGCCGTCGGAAGGTGTTGAAGCCGGCGTCACCCAGATTGAGCGAGCGCGGGATGTACAGGCCCGACAGGTTCCGACGCACGGTGCCGGAGTAGGGCAGGAAGTTCGCGGTGACGGCCGTGTTGTCGTACTGGTAGCTCGTCAGCACCGTGAGCTTTGTCGCCCCGTCCGGCTTGTAGGTGAAGGCCGGTGCGATGTAGCCGCGGTCCTCGGGAGCGCCGTCGACCTGGGTGCCGCCGGAGCGGCCGAAGCCGGTGAGCCGATAGAACCAGTGGCCGGACTCGTCGGCCGGGCCGCCGACGTCGAAGGCGGCGTATTTCTGATCGAACGAGCCGCCGCCGACCTCGACGTAGCCGAACGGATCCAGCGGCGGCCGCTTCGTGATCTGGTTGATGATGCCGCCGGGCGAGCCCGCGCCGAACAGCACCGCGGCCGGCCCGCGCAGGATCTCGATCCGCTCCAGGCCGAAGGTCTCGGCCTTGAAGGTCCCGAAGCCGTAGTTCAGGAGCTGCAGCCCGTCACGGTAGATGCCGTAATCGCTCGCGACGAAGCCGCGGATGGTGAAGTAATCCACGCGGGAATCGGCGCCGAAGGTGCCGGAATAGACGCCGGCGACGTACTGCGTCGCCTGGGTCAGGGTCTGGGCCTTCTGCGCATCGATCTGCTCGCGACCGACGACGCTGATCGATTGCGGCGTCTCGATCAGGGGCGTGTTGGTCTTGGTGGCGGTGGCCGAGCGGGTCGCGACGTAGCCGTCCACCGGCCCGGTCGGGCTCTCGATCGCACGCGCGCCGACGCCGGAAGCCACGGGCGACGCCGGGCCGGCGCGGCCTTCCACCGTCAGCGTCTCGAGCTGCACGCTCGCCTCGGCGGGCGGGTTGCCGACGCCGCGGCGCGGCGCGGTCGCCTCCTGCGCCTGCGCGGGGGCCGACGGGACGAGGGGCGCCAGCGCGAACAGCGAGGCGCCGGCCAGCACGAGACTGCGCAGGTCCGGAGTTGGGCGGAGGGCGGAACGACACATGGGACTGAGGGGCCTTGCCAGGATGCGGACAGCAGGGGTCAATCGCTGCGAAACAGGCTTCGCGGCGTTGTTTGGAATTATGCTAAACTGATGTTCTAATTGGCTTTTCTGGATCTTCGTTACGGCCAGGGCCTGGCGCGCACAAGGCCTCGGCGGACGGATGCGCCCGCCTGTGGCCTGCACGCCACGGTTGGTTCCGGCACCGCGGGCTTCGCTCGGTTCGATCGGTCTCGACCGGCCTCAGCGCGGGCGCGCGGCGATCCAGCCGATCAGCGCGTCGGCGACCGCGTCGCTGTTCTTCTCCAGCATCATCATGTGGCCGTTGCCGCGCAGGCCCGCCTCGGCGAGCTTGAGGCTGTCGGGCCGGGCGCCGGCCTGGGCGAGGAAGGCGGTGGTGCAGTCGTCGACGGCCGTGCGGAACGAAGCCTCGGCGGTGACGATCACCGCGGGCACGCGGGCGAGGTTCGGGAGGCTGCGCACCGGCTCGCCCTGAAGCCAGCAGCGGATCCGCCCCTCGGCCGCGGGCGCCTTGGCCTGCATCACCACGAGATCCTCGGGCGACTTCACCGGCGGGTCGAAGGTCAGCGGCACGCGGGTGATGCCGTAGGCGCGGGCGCGCCCGTCGCCCGACTTCTCGTAGAAGTCCTTGCCGCCGCGCAGGCGCACGTCGAAGAAGGGCGGCCCGTTCGGCTCGACCGCGACGTGCGCCTTCACGAGGTCGGGCCGCGCGTCCGAGACCGCCCAGCCGAACAGCCCGGCCTGGCCGTGGGTGACGAGCACCGCGGGCCCGATCTTGTCCAGCAGGGCGATCAGCGCCGGGTCGACCAGCTCCTCGGTCTGCTGCGCGCCGGCGAGGTAGGGCACCTGGCTCGCGAAGAACTGGTCGAAGGCGGCGTTCCCCTGCACCCCGGGGCCGCCCGGCCACTGGGTGTGGAGCTTGGCCTGCGGGAACAGGTCGTAGAGCTCCTGGGCGGTGTAGGTCTCCTCCAGGGCGCGGGTGGAGAACCGGGCGTAGGGGCCGTAGACCTCCGGGTTGGTGCCGGAGCGGCCGCGGCCGACCTGGTCGACGATGTAGACCGCAAACCCCTTCTCGACGAAGCGCTGGGCCCAGCCGGGCCGGCCGTCCGGCGTGCCGAGGAAGTTGACCCCGGTCTGCGAGATGCCGTGGACCATCACCACCGGCCAGGGCTGCGTGACGGTGGCGGGCCGCCGCGACTGCACGAACATCTGGCCGACCATCACGGTCTTGTCGGCGACGCGCTCGTAGCGGCCGCCGACGTAGAAGTAGCCCGCCACCGTCGGAGGCCCGCCGGCTGGGGCGTCCTCGGTGGCGGACGATGGCGCCGGCGCCAGGAGGGCGGCGAGGCTCGCGACGAGGGCCGCCGCGAGCCGCGCCCGGTGCCGGCTCGACCGCTTGCGCACCACCTGCCCTGCGCGCGCGCCGTGCCGCGAAATGCCTCGCGTGGCGACCATGCCGTCCTCCCGCCGAGGCCCTGCCCTCGCCGGGCGGCTTATCGCGGGATTTGCCGCGATGGACCAGCCGTGCGGCGCCGCACCCGACCGGTTCGACCCGGAATTTCGCGCGCCGACACCTCGATGGCGGCCGGCGTCGGCGCGAACCTGGGGGCGAACCGGCAAACGTTCACGAATTCTCCATCCTCATTGCGTTTCATGCAGGTCTCGCGTGCCGTAGCGCACGAGGATTGATTCGAACGCATGACTGCCACCGCCCGCGCCCCGGTGGTGCCCCGCGAAGGCGAGGCCCACATCTGACGGGAACGCAAACCTCTCCCCCACCAGGATTTTTCGCCGTGGACGTCGCGACCGCCAAGACCCTCGTCTCCGCCATGCTGGTCGGCGCCATCGTGGTGTTCAGCATCGTCTCCCTGCGGATGTTCGTGCTGGAGGTCGGGCGGGATCTCCGCTCCGCCCGGGCGCAGCGCGCCGCCTCCGGTCGCGACACCGTCGCGTAGGGCCGGAGCGGGCGCGGCTTCGCCCGCACCTCATTCTTACCCTGCCCCGCCTACTCCGCCCCGAGCGCCGGCGCGTAGACCGCGTCGCCCAGGCGCCGCAGCGAGCCGTGCGGCCCCGAGCGCTTCCACAACCGGGTGTTCAGCGCCGCGACCGGGTCCTGGCCGGGGACCGCGAACCCCTCGGCGACGAGCGCCTCCAGGATTTCGCCCGCATGCATCGGCCGACCGGCCCGCACGAGGATGCCGCAGGCGGCCTCGATCAGGGCGCGGCCGTAGCGGCGCGCGCCTGCCGGATCGACCTCGAAGGCGACGGGCACCCGCTGCGGCGGCTCGGGCGCGGCCGGCATGGTTCGGATGGCGGCCGGCGCGCGCGGCAAGACCGCCTCGGGCGGTTCGTGCAGCTCCGAGGCTCGCTCCTCGGACTGGGCCGGGGCCGGGCCAGCGCCGCGCAGGCGCCGGCCGAGCTCGAGATACAGGACGTGGTCGGCGATCTCGCGATCGAGGGCCTCGCGCCGACGGCGCAGGTCCGACAGGCGCGCCTCGATCTCCGCTTCCGACAATTCCATCACGCCCTGCGCTTTCCTTCCAATGGAAGAAATGGAATATCATCGTTCCCAGAGGGAAGGAAGATGCAGAGGCGGTGGCAGCTCGTGACGCTTCAGGGAATGGAACGCTCGTTCCCAACGACGGAGCAGCTCGTATCGCTGGAATACACGGGTATTCCCTAAACGGCTCCCTCTTTCCCTGCCTGCATCTTCCGTATTCCCTTGCGGGGCGGAACGAGGAGCATGCCGGGATCGGCCGGCTGCAGGGTCATGCCGCCGTCGTCGAGGGCGACCGGCAGCTTGGGAAACACCTCGCACAGATGCGCGACGTCGGTCTTGAATGCCTGACGGAAGCTGCGGATGCAGGCGTTCTCGGCGCCGAACTGCCCGTGCAGGTTCGTCCAGGTGAGCCGCAGGGGTCGCTGCAGGGCGCGCAGGCGGTAGCCGACCCAGAACAGCAGGTCCAGCTTGCGCGCGGAGCCGGAGAAGGCCCGCGCCGCCCGGATGTCGACGGGCAGGGCGTGCCGGATCAGGTTGTCGTAGAAGTCCTGGTGGAACTGCACGGTGCGGGACCAGGCCGCGCCCTCCCCGTCCCTCGCCCCCTCCCGCGCGCTCGGGCGCCACAGGTCGAGGCTGCGGAACGGCGGCACGTTGAGGGTGCTGGCCTGGTCGTGCCCGTCCCACAGGCCGATCTGCATCGAGCAGGCGGCGAGCCGGTTGAGCTGTTCCTTGAACTGCCGGATCGTGCCGCGCTCGCCGCCGGTGACGGCGAACCCCATCTCGCGCATGAAGCCGGACAGGGAATCGGCGACCTCGATGGTCGGGCTGCGCTGGCGCACGGCCTCGGTGCAAAGGTGGAGCAGCACGAGCCGCGCCTTCGGGCCGTAGGGCAGGCCCTGCGGCTCCATCTCGCCGGTGACCGGGCTCTTCAGCCGGCCGGCGACGAGGTTGAGCGAGTTGCGCCCATAATCGCGGGAGAACTCCCGCACCGGGCCGGGATCGCGATAGGGCAGGCCGCACAAGGCCAGCACCGAATGGATGTGCTGGAGGTTCTCCGGCACGGTCGGCTGGTTCTCGATCACCTCGCGCACCGCGTCGCGCCGGCGCTGGTCCCGCCCCATCCCGGCTCGCCGCCCGGCGACCGCGCCCTGGGCCGAGGCCTCCGCGTCGCGGACCTGCTGCCGGTGGAGGATGTGCTCGACGATCTGGGCGAACAGGAAGCCGCCACGCGCCGCCTCGACCTCCGCGCGGAGGTCGGCGTCGCGGATGCCGGCCAGTCTGTCCTCGATCCCCATGCGTGTCGTCCGAAAACTCCGCGACCGCACCGTAGGCGGACCATCCCTCCCGGCGCCGCCGCAAGCGGCAGCCCGAGCGCCCGGCAGGGTCCTGCGAGGCGTGGGCCGTGATGGCACGATTCACCGGCCCGGAGTCTCCCGCCGGGCCGGAGTCCTTCGGGGGCAGGGCGGTTATCCCGGCAATCCACGCTTCCCCCCCTCAGCCGTCCTCTCTCCGGCTTTCCGCACGGCATCCGGTGCGCGGGGGTGTCTCGAGGCCTCGTACGCAGAGTTCGATGCGCCTCCGCGACGGGCCGCCGACCACGCAGAGTTCGATACGGGCCGGAGCTTGCGACTTGTCCCCGTTCCTCACCGGAAAACCGGCCGGATCACGCCGAATCGCATGCGGATCCGCGCAGACTCCGATGCGGCGCCGCGGGAATTCCGCGCAGAGTCGGATGCGATCCCACGCAGAGTCGAATGCGGAACCACGCAGAGTCGGATGCGAGAACCCGGGTCAACCTCCTGTCGGGGTAGCGTTTTTCGCTACCCCTTATAACCTTCAGAACAGACTCTCTGAGAATCCTTCCTGATAGTCTTCCTAGGGGGTTTTCGCGTCGTCCGCTTCGACGAACGATCCGTCACTCTCAGAATGTCCACTTGGAAGATAGGGAATATGACGCCTTTGTCCCCATAGGAGCGGCTGAGCCGGACAAAACGGGTAGGTGGATCGGCGCAGCGAAGGGTCATCGCAGCAGGCCGATAAGCGGAGGTGATTTCGCGACCAGGGCGGTCTACCCCTGCCCCGTCGGGGTCGGACGGGCCGTCCCCTCGGGAGCCCTGACGCATGGTCGAAGCGCCACTCGACGCCTTGAGGCGGGTGATGGCCGAGCTGCGCGATCCCGAGCGCGGCTGCGCCTGGGACGTCGCCCAGACCTCGGCGAGCATCGCGCCCTACGCCCTGGAGGAGGCCTACGAGGTCGTCGACGCGATCGCCCGAAACGACTTGGGCGACCTGCGCGAAGAACTCGGCGACCTGCTGCTGCAGGTGGTGTTCCACGCCAGGATGGCCGAGGAGGCCGGCGCCTTCGATCTCGACGACGTGGCTCGGTCGATCGTGGCGAAGCTGGTGCGCCGCCACCCGCACGTGTTCGAGCCAGGCGGCGCCCTGCTCCCCGTCGGCAGCCCGCGCCGGGCCGCAAGCGCTGTCGAGGCGCAGTGGCAGGCGATCAAGGCGGCCGAGCGCGCGGCCAAGGATGCGGCCAAGGGCGCGACCAAGGGCGCAGGCAAGCCGTCTCCTGCCCCCGAGGGTCCCCTCGACGGCGTCGCCCGGACGCTGCCGGCCCTGACGCGGGCGGAGAAGATCTCGCGGCGGGCGGCCGGCTACGGCTTCGATTGGGCGGAAGCGGCGGACGTGGTCGCCAAGGTCCACGAGGAGGCCGACGAGGTCGCCGAGGCGCTGGCCGGCGGCGACGCGCAGGCGGTGGCCGAGGAGGTCGGCGACCTGCTGTTCTCGGTGGCCAACCTCGCCCGGCACGCCGGAATCGACCCGGAGGCGGCGCTGCGGGCCGGCAACGACAAGTTCGTGCGCCGCTTCACCGCCATGGCCGCCCGGATCGAGGCCGAGGGTGGAACCCTGTCGGACGCCGACCTCGCGGCGATGGAGGCGGCCTGGATCGCGGTGAAGCAGGCCGAGCGCAAGGCCTGATCCTGGATGCGGGATACCAAAGGGATTATCCCTTTGGCGGGTGTCGGGCGGAGCCCGACGAACCACCCCCAGGACATCGCCCTGGACCCACGAAAGGGATGATCCCTTTCGAAAACCGATCTTAGACGACGCTGCCGCGCAGGTCGTAGGCGTCGGCCGCCTCGATCTTCACGGTGACGACGTCGCCCTGGCGCACCGGCCGGCGGCTGGTGACGTGGACGCTGCCGTCGATCTCGGGCGCGTCGTATTTCGAGCGGCCCTTGATGCCGTCGGCGCCCACCGTGTCGATGATCACGGGCAGGCGCTTGCCGATCCGTGCCTTCTGCAGCCGCAGCGAGACAATCTGCTGTGCTTCCATGAAGCGGCGCTTGCGCTCCAACTGCAATTCAGGCGGCACCGCCTCGCCCAGCGCGTTGGCCGGCGCGCCCGTCACCGGCTCGTAGGTGAAGCAGCCGACGCGCTCGAGCTTGGCTTCCTTGATCCAGTCGAGCAGCTCCGAGAACTCGGCCTCGGTCTCGCCGGGGAAGCCGACGATGAAGGTCGAGCGGATCGCCAGGTCCGGGCAGGTCTCGCGCCAGCGCCGGATGCGTTCGAGCTGGCGCTCCTGGTTGCCCGGGCGGCGCATGCGCTTGAGCACGGTCGGCGAGGCGTGCTGCAGCGGCATGTCGAGATAGGGAAGGACCTTGCCCTCCGCCATCAGCGGGATCACCTCGTCGACATGCGGGTAGGGGTAGACGTAGTGCAGCCGCACCCAGGCGCCGAGCTCGCCGAGTTCTTTGGCGAGGTCGTAGAACTTCGCCCGCACCGCGCGGTCGCGCCACGGGCTCTCGGCGTAGCGGATGTCGACGCCGTAGGCGCTGGTGTCCTGCGAGACGACGAGCAGCTCCTTCACGCCGGCCTTCACCAGCTTCTCCGCCTCGCGCAGCACGTCGCCGGCCGGCCGGCTGACGAGGTCGCCGCGCAGAAACGGGATGATGCAGAAGGTGCAGCGGTTGTTGCAGCCCTCCGAAATCTTCAGGTAGGCGTAGTGCCGGGGGGTCAGCTTGACGCCCTGCGGCGGCACCAGGTCGAGGAACGGGTCGTGGGCCGGCGGCACCGCCTCGTGGACGGCGGCCACCACCGATTCGTAGGCCTGCGGCCCCGTCACCGCGAGCAGGTTCGGATATTTTTCGCGAATTTCCTCCGGTTGCGCACCCATGCAGCCGGTGACGATGACCCGGCCGTTCTCGGCCATCGCCTCGCCGATCGCGGCGAGCGACTCGGCTTTCGCCGAATCGAGGAAGCCGCAAGTGTTGACGATGACCACGTCCGCCCCGTCATGGCGGCGGGCGAGCTCGTAGCCCTCGGCCCGCAGGTGCGTCAGGATCCGCTCGGAATCGACCAGCGCCTTCGGGCAGCCGAGCGAGACGAAAGAGATTTTTGGCGCGCCAAGGGTTTTCGGCGCGGCCTTCGGATCGGACGGAAGTGCGGATGCGGTCATGCTGCCTTCGTGCGGCGTGGACGCCGCCAGGTCGAACGCTTCGAGGATCCCGGGTCTTCGGGGCCGGCTGGTCTTCGGGGCCGGCGTGTCGTCGGACCCGGATTGTCGTGATGCGTCATCGCTATAGCGGGATCGCGCAGGCCGCGCGAGCCCCGCGCCGCCACCGGGAGGGATTGCGTCCGGCGCATCGGTCGCGAAACCCTGCGGCATCGGCTGCGGCTTCCCAGGGGCAACCGCCTGTGCGAGGCCTTCGCACTTGAACCGACGGGCCGGCACCCGGCACTCCACACCCATGGCCCTCGAACCGGACGTGACAGCGCAGGATATGGCGGCGCAACAGATCTGGACCCGGGAGATCCCGTTCGTCGACCCCGTCGCGGCGGCGATGCGGCTGCGGCGCTGGCCCGGCCTCGCCTTCCTCGACAGCGCGATGCGGCACGACACCCTCGGCCGGGTCTCGATCCTGGCGGCCGACCCCTTCGCCCGCTTCCGTTTTCGCGACGGCCGCGCCACGCTCGACGGGCGGCCGGTGCCGGGCGGCCCGATGGCGGCCCTGCGCGCCTGCCTCGCGCCCTATCGGCTCGAAGCGGAATCCGGCGAGACGTTCTCCGGCGGCGCGATCGGCTACTGCGCCTACGATCTCGGGCAGGCGCTGGAGCGCGTGGTCGCGCCCGCCCGCCGGGCCGGGCTGACGGACGACGCCGCCTTCGACCTCCACGACGTCGCGCTCACCGTCGACCACGGCGCCGGCACCTGTCGCCTGGCAGCCACCGGGTTCCCGGAGACCGATCCGGCCCGGCGCGAGGTGCGGGCGCGGGTGCGTCTCGCGGCCTTCGCCGACTGCCTGGCAGGGGCGGCGCCGGAACCCGCCGCCCCGCCCGCATTCGCTGCGCCGCCGACCTGGCACTCGAACTTCACGCGCGCGGGCTACGAGGCGGCGGTCGAGCGGGTGCGCGACTACATCCGCGCCGGCGACATCTACCAGGCCAACATCGCCCAGCGCTTCACCGCCGCCCTGCCCGAAGGGTTCGACCGGTTCGCATTCTACCGCGCCTTGCGCGAGACCAACCCGGCGACCTTCGGCGCCTACCTCGAGTTCGACGGGCTGACCGTCGCGTCGAGTTCGCCCGAGCGCTTCCTCAAGCTCGAGGCCGGCCAGGTCGAGACCCGGCCGATCAAGGGCACGCTCGCGCGCAGCGACGACCCGGTCGAGGATGCAGCCCGCGCCGCGCGGCTGCTCGGCGATCCGAAGGAGCGCGCCGAGAACACCATGATCGTGGACCTGCTGCGCAACGACCTGTCCCGGGTCTGCGCGCCGGGCAGCGTGCGGGTGCCGGTGCTGTGCGGGCTGGAATCCTATGCCGGCATCCACCATCTCGTCTCTGTCGTCACGGGCACCCTGCGCGACGGCCTCGACGGCTTCGACCTGCTCGAGAGGACGTTTCCCGGCGGCTCGATCACCGGCGCGCCGAAGCTCAGGGCCATGGACATCATCACCGAGATCGAGGGCGATGCGCGCGAGCTCTATTGCGGGGCCATCGGCCGGATCGGGTTCGACGGGTCGATCGACACTTCGATCGCGATCCGCACCGTGTTCATGGACGCGACGACGGCTGTGCTCCAGGCCGGCGGCGGCGTCACGCTGCTCTCGGACCCGGCGGCCGAGTACGACGAGACCCTGACCAAGGCCGCGCGCGTGTTCCAGGCGTTCGAGGCATGAGCGCGCCCGGCCGATCCCGGGCCGGCCGGATGGCGGGCCGCTCGCCGGCCGCCGGCCACCCCAAGGCTCCCGACCGAAGGTCGACAAGCGCGACCGCGCGTCGCCGCGGGTGCGGCGGACGCCCTCGGCCGATCACGGCCGCGGGCCACCGAGAACGTCCATGATCCTCGTCGTCGACAACTACGATTCGTTCGTCTTCAACGTCGTGCGCTACTTCGAGGAGCTCGGCGAGACCGTGCGCGTGGTGCGCAACGACGCCCTCGACGTGGACGGCATCCGCGCGCTGGCCCCCGACGCCCTGGTGATCTCGCCCGGGCCGTGCACGCCGGCCGAGGCCGGAATCTCGCTGCCGGCGATCCGCGAGCTGTCAGGGCAGATGCCGATCCTCGGGGTCTGCCTCGGGCACCAGGCGATCGGCGCGGCCTTCGGCGGCAGCGTCGAGCGGGCGCAGAAGCCGCTGCACGGGCAGGCGACGCCGGTGACGCATATGGGCGAGCGCTTGTTCGCCGGGCTTCCGGCCGGGATGCAGGTCGGGCGCTACCACTCCCTCGTGGTGGCGCCGCGGCCGGCCATGGCGGCCAACCTCACCGTCGACGCGCGCTCGGCCGAGGGCGAGGTGATGGCCCTGTCGCATCGCCGCCACCCGACCTACGGCATCCAGTTCCACCCGGAATCGGTGCTCACCGAGAACGGCCACGCGATCTTCTCGAACTTCCTCGGGCTCGCCCGCGACTGGCGGGCGCAGGGCCCCTCGGGGGAGGGCCATGATGCTGTGGCATGACGGGCGCCTGAGCGACGGCACCACCCTGCCCTTCGACCTCACCGATCGCGGCCTCACCCTGGCCGACGGCGTCTTCGACACGGCCCTGGCGCTCGCTGGCCGCGTCGCCTTCGCGCAAGCGCACGTCGCCCGTCTCGTCGCCTCGGTCGCGGCGCTGGGCTTTCCGGTCTGCCCCGAGGCGATCGAGACGGCGATGCGGGCCCTCGCCGCGACCGGCGGGCGCCTGGCGATCCGCACCACCGTGACCCGCGGCACCGGCCCCCGCGGCCTCGCCCCGCCCGCCGACCCGCACCCGACGCTGTTTGCGACCGCGGCGGCCAGCGACCCCGGCATCGCGTTCGCGCCGCTGCGGCTCTGGCCCACGGCCATCGCCCGGAACGAGACGTCGCCCCTCGCGCAGCTGAAGGCGCTGGGCTACGGCGACGCGATCCTCGCCGCGCGGGACGCCCGCGCCTCCGGCTTCGACGAGGCCCTGTTCAGCAACACTCGGCAGGCGCTCGCCTGCGCCGGCACCGGCAACGTCTTCGCGCTGTTCGGCGAGCGCCTGGTCACGCCGCCGCTTACTGATGGAGTGCTGGCCGGCATCGTCCGCGCCGTGGTGATCGCGCAGCTCGCACCGGCCTGCGGGCTCGCCTGCGAGGAGCGCTCCATCACGCTCTCCGAGCTGCGCCGCGCCGACGCGGTGTTCGTGACCAACTCGCTGCGGCTGATCGCGCCGGTGACGGCGATCCGCGATTCTGGCGGCGGCGACACCGGCTACGCCCGCGACCATTCCCTACTGATGCGGCTGATGGCGGCCCTGCGCGACCGCGTCGCTGCGGAGTGCGGCGTGTCCCCGAACGACGTCTCGATCGGGGCGACATGACGGGGGCTCGGACGGCGCAAGCGCCCGACGGTCCCGGGCGGGTCTGGCTGCGGCGCGGCCTCGTCGGCCTCTACGGCCTCGTCGGCGCGGTGCACCTCGCCTCCCCCGACACCTTGATACCGATCATGCCGGCCTGGGTGCCGGAGCCGCGCCTCGTCATCCTCGGCACCGGCCTCTGCGAGATCGCCGGCGCCCTGGCGCTGACGAGCCCAACTTGGCGCCGGGCTGCCGGGATCGGGCTCGCGCTCTACGCGCTCTGCGTCTGGCCGGCCAACGTCAAGCAGGCGATCGAAGGGATCGTCGTGCCGCCGCTGCCGGATTCCTGGTGGTATCACGGGCCCCGCCTGGCGTTCCAACCGGTGCTGATCTGGGTGGGACTGTATGCCGGCGGCGCGATCGACTGGCCGTTCGGCGGCGCGCGGCGCTGACCCTAGCCTCTGAGAGACCAGGATCGCGTGATCCCAGGATCCGGTGATGCAACGATCCGGTGATGCAACGATCCCGTGATCCTGGGATCACGGGCCGGTCGGCGAGGACGCCCGACGCATGAAAAAAGCCCGGCGCTTCGGAGCGCCGGGCCTTGTCGGTGCGCCGATCCCGAGGGCGGGATCGGCGGTCGCGGATCAGGGCTTGGGGGCCGGCGCGGCGCCGGCCGCGCCGGGCTGCTCGAGCTTCTTGCGCATGTCCTCGCTGCGCTTCTCGAGCTCCGACTGCAGCTTCTTCTGCTGCTCCTCGAGCACCTTCGGGTCCATGGCCGGGCCGTCGAAGGCCTTGCCGAAGCCGGCGAGCGGCACGGCGAAGGTCACCTCGCGCTGGGTCTGGTTCTGCACCGAGACGTTGAGCGTGGTGCCCTTCTTCATCGCGGCGACGACGCCGGCGTCGACGCCGCCGGCCTCGGCGAAGCAGCCGTTGGGGAAGCAGACGGCGAACTTGCCGGCGGTACCCTGCTGGCCGTCGACGGTGAAGCGGATGCCGGGCTGCAGCAGCAGGCCGAGCGGCAGCAGGTAGCGCACCACGCGCACCTCCTGCTTCGTGGCCGGGTTCTTCATCTCGTACACGGCGACCGCGAGGACCGGCTGGCCCTGGTCGGAGACGAAGTCGCGGGTGGTGTAGCAGATGTCGGTGCCCGAGCCGCCGTCCTTGCCGCAGACCTTGGTCCAGTCGGCCTGGCTCGGCTCGGACTTCACGGTCACGGTCTGCGGGCCGGTCTGCGCCGCGGTGTTGGCCGCCGGCGTGCTCTGGCCCGGTGCCGGCGCCGTCGGCGCGGGGGCGGGCGGCGCCTTCTTCGGCTGGGCGAGGGCGGGCCCGGCAAGGCCGGCGAGCGCAAGGAACGCGGCGGCGCGCATCAGGTGCGCCGGGCTTTTGGCGAAGGACATCGGCTCAGACCCTTTGAAGTTCGTCGATTGGAGGAGGACGTCGTGACGGGAAAAACGTGACGCGGTGCGGGATAGCGGGGCGACCGGTCCCGACAGGGGGCGCCGCGCTGGTCCCGGGCGATCGGGCGGCCTGCATTCCCCGCCGAATGCGGCGAAGGCATGACACCTGCCAGGACGCCCGCGACGTCGCCCGGCGCGGTACCCGCGACCGGCGCGCCCACGAACCGCGAATCCGCGGGCCGGCCTTAGGCGCGGGTTAACCCTAAACCGGCATCGATGGCCAGTCGTCATGCGGGATGCACGCCGACCTTCGGATGGAGTTCGAGAACCCCGTGAGCGCGGCGCAGCCCTCCATCGAGCCGTCGACCGCCGGATGGGGACCGGCCACCCGCGGTGCGGTGCGGTCCCAGGTCGTCCCGGAGGGCGCTTCGGAGATCGCCCCGGAGGTGATCCTGCCGCGGGCGGGCCTGTGCGCGCTGCTGGCCGGAACCGCCCGCCTCGATCCCGGCCGCCTCGCCTTCGCCGACGCCGCGCCCAAGCGCAGCTGGAGCGGCAGGCCGCCGATGGCGTGGACCTACGGGACGGCCGCCGAGATCATCGGGCGCCTCGCCCGGGCGCTGCGGACCTGGCGGCTGGCGCCGGGAAGCCGGATCGGTTTGTGGTTCCCCGGGAGCACCGAAGGCCTCGTCGCCCACCTCGCCGTCGAGGCGGCCGGCCACGTCCCCTGCCCCCTCCCTCCGTCCTGGACCGAGGCGCAGGCCGCCGCCGGCATCCAGGCGGCCGGCCTCTCCGCGGTGCTGACCCAGACCCAGGTCGGCGCGAACCGCCCGGCGGAGGCCCTGTGCCGGATCGCGGCCGGCTATTTCGGCCTGCGCTACCTCGCGGCCTTCGGGCCGGCCGTCCCCGACGGCGTGATCAACCTCGATGCGCTGGCCCTCGACCGTGCCGGCGGGACCGCGCCCTTGCCCGAGACCGGCGGCGGCCTCGTCAGCTTCGCGGCCGGCGATCCGGCCCGGCCGGTCCACCGCACCGGAGACGCGCTGCTCGCGGCGATCGCCGCGCATCTCGTGTCGGCCCGGATCGAACCCGGCGACCGAATCCTCACCCTGCTGCCGCCCTCCGACCTGCGCGGGCTCGTCACCGGGCTCGGTGCGGCGCTCGCCGCGGGCGTCGACCTCGAGACGATGCCGGTCTTCGACGGGCCGGCCCTGATCGAGAACCTGGCGCAGCCGCGCCCGACCCATCTCGTCGCCCCGGCCTTCCTGGAACAGGCCCTCGACGCCCTGCCCACGGCGACGCGCTCCGTGGTCCTGGCCCGTCGCGCCCCAGGGTCGGTGCCTCCGCACGCGGCGGATCGGGCCGCGGGATCGCCGGTCCTCGACGTGCTGGCCTTCGACGAGGACGCGGTGCTGTCGGTCAGGCGCTCCGGGTCGAGCGGTCCCGCGTCGGATCTCGCCTCGGTGCTCGCGGAGCCCGCCCGCCTCGCCCTGCCCCCTGCCCTGTTCGACCTGCGCCGCGACCCCGACGGCCGCCTCGCCTTCCGCGGCCAGGCCTGCGCGACGACTCGGGTGCAGCGCGGCGAGGTGGACGCGACCGAGGCCGGAAGCTTTCGCGCCTCGCGCTTCCGGGCCGATCGCTTTGCCGGAACCGGGATGGCGGTGATGGAGGCCTGAGCGGCCGCGCCCCCGACCCCGCGCCGCACCATTCGGCCGGGCTGCGGCGCGTCCCCGCCCGTCCGATCTCCTGATCGCGCCGCCTGACGGGCCGCCCGGGATCGCACCGAAAACCCAAAGTCTCGAAGGCGTTGGACGCTCGTCCGCACCCGCATCCCCGGCGCGCGCGGCGTTCCCGGCCGCGCGGTTCATCGCACGCTCATCGGACGGGTTTATTTTCGCATCTGCAAACGGTGCCGGCGAACCAAACCGTCTGCGGTGGGTTTAAAGCTCAGCTCTCTTCCCAACTCGTCAGCGATGGGGTAGCTCTCGGTCTATGGGTGCGCTGCAACAAGTGCTCGTCGTCGACGACGGCGTCCGTGCTGTCGATCACTCGCTGGCCGGAGAGCTGGCCGAGCTCGGCTATGCCAGCGTCACCGTCTCCCTCGAGGCGGCGGCGGACGTGCTGGCGGTGATCGCCCGTCCCGCCGCGATCCTGCTCCAGACCTCGTCACGCCGCGACTCGGGCTACGCCCGCCTCGCCGCCCGGCTCCGGGCTCAAGTGCGCGACCAGGGCATCCCTGTCTTGGTGATCGACGGCGAGAACGCGCGCCGCGCCGGCGCTCCCGTCGACCTGATGAGCCGCATCGGCCCCTACGTCGTCAACGAGCCCGACCTCTAGTCAGAGCGCTCAACCGCGGCGCCGATCCGTCACGAGTGGATCGGCGCGTCGTGCTTGTGGAAGGCCTTGAGCCGACGGAACAGCGTCGTGTCGTAGTTCGCGGGCGCCGGCTCCTCGCCGACGAGCCAGCGGAACAGGTCGCGGTCGGGCACCTCGATCAGCGCCTCGAACAGGTCGAGGTCCGCGTCGCTCATGACGCCGATCTCGGCGTCGGCGAAGCGTCCCATGATCAGGTCCATCTCGCGGATGCCCCGGTGCCAGGCGCGAAACAGCGTGCGGCGGCGGCGGGGATCGAGATCCGCGCTGGTGCGGGTGGTGCCGGACATGGTTCTAGCCTCGGGTCGAAGGAGACAACCCGTGATCCGTGGATCACGGGACGATGATGGTCAGACCAATCCTGCGAAGGCAGTCTCGGACCACGACGCGGACGGCCCGGGCGGGGCGGGGGCGCGATCGCGCGGGCCCGGCGGCGGCTTCTGTCCGCGCTGGCCTTTGGCGACTCTGGGGCCGCGCTCCGGCTTGGCCGGGCCGCCGACCGCATCGAACTCGAACAGCACCCGGTGCCCGTGCGCGTCGCTGATCCACCCGTCGGAGAACCAGCCGACGAAGCGGCCTGAATAGGCGAAGACCTTGTCGTCGTCGATGATCGCCGCCGGGCGGCCGTCCCAGTGGTAGATCGCCCGGCCGTCGTCGCAGAACGCGGCGGGGCGCCCCTCCCGGTCAAAGAACTCGATCATCGCCTCAGCTCCCGCCCCCGGCCGCGCGAAGCGCCACCTTCGACGTATCTAAGCCGTCGCGGCCGGCCTGCCAGCCGATCGCGCGTCGTCGTGCCGAGGATCCTGCGATCCGATGATCACGGGATGCCGGGCGTTCCCGTCGCGCGCCAGCGTCGAGCGGCCGCGCGACGGGGCGGACGGCACGGGATATTGACGACCCGCCGGGCAGGATGGCCCGCACGAGCGGCAGGATGGGCGGGACGAGCGAAGTGTCGATGCGCGACGAGACACCCCCGGCGCTCCTGCGCCCCAGCATCCTCGACCCGCTGTTCGCGCCCGTGCGCGGGCTGCCGGGCGTCGGCGCGAAGATGGCGCCGATGATCGAGCGGCTGCTCGGCACGCCCGAGCGGCCGGCCCGCATCGTCGACCTGCTGTTCCACCTGCCCCAGGGCGGCATCGCGCAGAAGCTCGTCGGCTCGGTCGGCGAGGCTCCGGTCGGCGAGCCGGTCACCGTCGGCGTCACCGTCTCCCTCCACCGGCCGGCCGGGACCGGGCCGGGCAAGCGCCCCCACCGGGTGCTGGTCGAGGACGAGACCGGCGACATCACCCTGGTGTTCTTCGGGATGCCGGCAGCGCGCGTCGAGAAGATGCTGCCCCTGGGCAGCCACCGCTACGTCACCGGCCGCATCGACCTCTGGGACGGCAGCCGCCAGATGGTGCATCCGTCGCGCATCGTCGACGCGGAGGGCCTGGCCGCCCTGCCCTCCGTCGAGCCGGTCTACGGCGCCACGGAAGGGCTGACCTCGCGGGCGATCGGCAAGCTCGCGGTCGCCGCCCTGGAGCGGCTGCCGGTGCTGCCCGAATGGCAGGACCCCGCCTGGCTGCAGCAAAACTGGTTGCCGCCCTTCGCCGACGCGCTGCGCGCCGAGCACCGGCCCGAGGAAGCGCCGAAAGCTCCGACGCTGGGCGCCAACGGCGTCGCCATCCCCCCGCCCGCGACGCCGTCGCGAAAACGGCTGGCCTACGACGAGCTTTTGGCCTCGCAGCTCGCCCTCGCGCTGATGCGCGCGCGCAGCCGCCGCAAGCCCGGGCGGGTCAACGCCGGCGACGGCCGCCTCTCCGCCCGGATCGAGGCCGGCCTACCCTTCGCTCTCACCGGCGCGCAGACGCGGGCCGTCGCCGAGATCCGCGGGGATCTGGCCTCCGACAAGCGGATGCTGCGTCTGCTTCAGGGCGACGTCGGCTCGGGCAAGACCGCGGTGGCGCTGCTCGCCATGGCCTCGGCCTGCGAGGCCGGCCGGCAGGCGGCCTTGATGGCACCGACCGAGATCCTGGCGCGCCAGCACTTCGAGCGCTTGAAGCCGCTGGCGGGCGCCCTCCGCCTGCGCCTGATGACCGGCCGCGACCGCGCCGCCGAGCGCCGGGCGACGCTCACCGACCTCGCCGCCGGCGAGATCGACATTCTGGTCGGCACCCACGCGCTGTTCCAGGACAGCGTGGTGTTCTCCGATCTCGGGCTGGCGGTGGTGGACGAGCAGCACCGGTTCGGCGTCCACCAGCGCCTCGCGCTCGGGGCCAAGGGCGCGGCGGTGGACATCCTCGTCATGACCGCGACCCCGATCCCGCGGACGCTGGCCCTGACCTGCTTCGGCGACATGGACGTCTCGATCCTCGACGAGAAGCCGGCCGGCCGCCAGCCGATCCGCACGCTCACCGTCCCGACCGAGCGCATCGACGAGGTCGTGGCCGGCCTCCACCGGGCGCTGCAGGGCGGCGAGCGCGTCTACTGGATCTGCCCGCTGGTGGCCGAATCCGAGTTCGTCGACCTCGCGGCGGCCGAGGAGCGCTTCGAGGACCTGAAGCAGCATTTCGGCGCCGAGGTCGGGCTGATCCACGGCCAGATGCCCGGCGCCGACAAGGATGCGGCGATGGCCCGCTTCGCCGCGGGCGAGACCCGCATCCTGGTCTCCACCACCGTGGTCGAGGTCGGCGTCGACGTGCCGGAGGCGACGATCATGGTGATCGAGCATGCCGAGCGCTTCGGGCTGGCCCAGCTGCACCAGCTGCGCGGCCGGGTCGGGCGAGGCTCGAAGGCCTCGTCCTGCCTGCTGCTCTATCGCGGGCCGCTCGGCCAGGTCTCGAAGGCCCGCCTCGAGATGATGCGTGAGAGCGAGGACGGGTTTCGCATCGCCGAGGCCGACTTGCGGCTCCGTGGCGAGGGGGAGGTGCTGGGTACCCGCCAATCCGGCGTCGCGGCCTTTCGGCTGGCCCGCCTGGAGAGCGACGGCGCCCTGCTGGAGGTCGCCCGCGACGACGCGCGGCTGATCGTCGAGCGCGACCCGGCCCTGCGGACGGAGCGCGGCCAAGCCCTGCGGGTGCTGCTCTACCTGTTCGAGCGCGACGCCGCGATCCGGCTGCTCGGGGCCGGCTGACGATCGTTTCGCCGACGCGTCGAGCCGGCGCGGGTTGCCGCAGCACCGGCGACAGGACAGCGGAATCGCCCTAGATCCTCCCTGCCGGATCGCCGGCCCGCCCTGAGGATTGTTCGCCCGTGCCCCAGCCGCCCCGAGAGGACCGAGTTTTCGCCGTCGCGGTCGTCGGGGCCGGGGCCGCCGGGCTCAGCGCCGCCCTGGCGCTCGCCCGCGACGGCATCCCGACGGCGCTGGTCGGGCGCCATGCACCCGTGGCGGACGGGCGCACCGTCGCCCTGCTCGACGGCTCCGTGCGCTTCCTCGACGCGTTGGGCGCCTGGGGCGGCATCGCCCCGCAGGCCGGCCCGCTGGCGACGCTTCAGATCATCGACGACACCAGGAGCCTCTTCCGCCCGCCGCCGGCGCGCTTCCATGCCGGCGAGATCGGCCTCGACGCGTTCGGCTGGAACGTCGAGAGCCGCCTCCTGGTCGAAGCCCTGCGCCGGCAGGCGCGGGCGACCGAACACCTCACGCTGTTCGAGAGCGACGCGGCGGAAGCCGTTGCGGGCGAAGAATTTTCCGAGGTTCGCCTTGTTGATGGCGGTAGGGTCTCGGCCCGGCTCGTGGTGGCCGCGGACGGAGGCCGGTCGCCCCTGCGGACGGCCAGCGGCATCCGGGTGCGGGACTGGTCGTACCCGCAATCCGCGATCACGACGATCCTCGCGCACGACCGCCCGCACGGCAATGTCTCGACCGAGTTCCACACCCGCGGCGGCCCCTTCACCCTGGTGCCGTTGCCGAAGAACCGCTCCAGCCTCGTGTGGGTCGCGGCCGAGGGCGTCGCGCGCCGCCTCTCCGCCCTCGACGACGCAGCCCTCGCCGAGGCGGTCACCGCCCAGGCGCAGGGCATGCTCGGGACGATGCGGGTCGACGGGCCCCGCGGCCTCGTGCCGATGCGCGGCCTCTCCGTGGCGACCCCGACGGCCCACCGCCTCGCCCTGGTCGGCGAGGCCGCCCACGTCTTCCCGCCGATCGGCGCGCAGGGGCTGAACCTTGGGTTGCGGGATGCCGCCGCCCTCCGCGACGCGGTGCTCGGCGCGGTCCGCGAGCACCGCGATCCGGGCTCGCGCGCGGCGTTGGCCGGCTTCGCCCGCGCCCGGCGCCTCGACGCGGCGTTGCGATCGACGGCGGTCGACACCCTCAACCGCAGCCTGCTCGCCGACCTCATGCCCGTCGACGCGTTGCGCGGCGTCGGCCTGCTCGCGATGAGCGCGATCGGCCCGCTGCGCCGCGCCGTGATGCGCGAGGGCGTCCTGCCGCGGCTCGGCGCCCCGGAGCAGATGCGGGCTTCGCGTTGAACGAAAAATCTTTCTGGTACTGAAGGTTGGGGCGGGCGGTTCAGATCGCGCATCAAGGGCTGCCGGCGCGAGAACCTGCTGCGCTCGTCTTTGGCCGCGCACTTGGTCGACACCGGCATGCGCGTGCCGAACCGGACCCTCTGCAACTCACCGTGCTGGCCCACAACGACCGCGCCCGGTGAGCTGAATCGAAAAAACGCAGTCCATCGAGCGGGTTGTCGCCGGGTGCTCACCGAGCACCTCGGCCCAACCGGACCATCCCGGGCCGCATCGCCCGGCGGCTGCCACCTGACACCCCGCCTTCCGGTCTATACACCCCGTCTCGCGGGCTCCACCTCCCGCCATCCGGGCATCGCCTGCCCGCCCGATCCGACGACGAACAGACACACGATGGCCAAGCCTGGATCCAAGACGCCCGCACCTCCGGCCCCCGCGCCGAAGGTCCAGACGGCGCGCTTCGCGCTTCCGAAGTCCGGGCCGCTGGCGCGGATTCGCGACGCGTTCGCCCGTGGCGAGAGCCCGACGCTCGCCGGCGTCCCGGACGGGTTCGACGCCCTGGTGGTGGCCGACCTCGCCCGGGCCTTGAGCGCCGGCTTCGAGGGGCCGGCGGTGCTGGTCCACGTCGCCCGCGATTCCGGGCGCTCGGCGGCCTTCGTCAACGCGCTGAAGTTCGTCGCCCCCGAGATCGAGGCGATGAGCGTGCCGGCCTGGGATTGCCAGCCCTACGACCGGGTCTCGCCCAACGGCGCCACGGCGGCGCAGCGCATGACCGCCTTCTCGCGGCTGACGCGCACGCGCTCCTCCGAGGCCGCGCCCCGCATCGTCTGCACCACGGTCAACGCCCTGATCCAGCGCGTGCCGCCGATGAAGCGCATCGCCGTGGAGACCTTCTCGGTGGCGATCGGCAACGTCGTCTCGATGGACAAGGTCGTGGCCTGGGTCGAGGCCAACGGCTTCCTGCGCACGGGGACGGTGCGGGACACGGGCGAATACGCCGTGCGTGGCGGCATCCTCGACCTGTCGCCGCCGGGACTCCCGAACCCGATCCGCCTCGACTTCTTCGGCGACACCCTGGAATCGATCCGCGCCTTCGATCCGGAGACGCAGCGCACCGTCGGGCAGCTCCGCTCCCTCGACCTTGTGCCGATGAGCGAGGTCCAGCTCACCACCGAGACCATCCGGCGCTTCCGCCAGGGCTACATCGCCAACTTCGGCGCCGCGACCCGCGACGACCGCCTCTACGAGACCGTGAGCGAGGGCCGGCGCTACGCCGGCCTCGAGCATTGGATGCCCCTGTTCTACGACGGCCTCGACACCCTGTTCGACTACGTCGCCGGGGTGCCGATGGTCTTCGAGCCGCAGATCGAGGACGCGGCCTCCGAGCGGCTGGCCTTGATCCAGGACTACTTCCAGGCTCGCGAGCAGGCGCGCAAGACCCCGCAATCGGGCGTCGCGCCCTACAAGCCGCTGCCGCCGCGCGCCCTCTACCTCACCCAGAACGAGCTGCGCGACCGGATCGCGGCCTGCTCGGTCGCCCGGCTGACGCCGTTCGCGGTGCCTGATGGCGGGGCCGACGGCCCGGCCATCGATTGCGGCGCCGAGCCCGGCCGCACCTTCGCGGCCGAGCGCGCCAGCGAGGCGACGAGCGTCTTCGACGCGGCGGTGGCGCACGTGAAGGACCTGCAGGGATCCGGTCACCACGTGATCCTGGGATCCTGGTCCGAGGGCTCGCGCGACCGCCTCTGCGGCGTGCTCGCCGACCACGGCCTGAAGAAACCGATGGCGATCTCGCGCATTTCGGACGTCTACGCGTTGAAGCGCGGCACCGACGTGGCGGTCGCGGTCTGGGGCCTCGAATCCGGCTTCACGACGGGCCAGCTCGCCGTGGTCTCGGAGGGCGACATCCTCGGCGACCGGCTCGTGCGCCAGAAGCGCAAGTCCAAGCGGCCGCAGGACGTCATCCTGGAGGTGCAGGCGCTCCAGCCCGGCGACCTCGTGGTGCATGCCGACCATGGCATCGGCCGGTTCGTCGGCCTGAAGACGGTGACGGCGGCGGGCGCCCCGCACGATTGCCTGGAGCTGCAATACGCCACCGGCCTGCTGCTGCTGCCGGTGGAGAACATCGAGCTTCTGACCCGCTACGGCTCCGAGGATTCGGAGGTGGCGCTGGACCGCCTCGGCGGCGCCGGCTGGCAGGCTCGCAAGGCGCGGATGAAGAAGCGCATCCTCGAGATGGCCGGCGAACTCATCAAGGTCGCAGCCCAGCGCTTCGTGCGGCAGGCGCCGCGGCTGGTGCCGCCCGAGGGGCTCTACGGCGAGTTCGCCGCCCGCTTCGCCTTCGAGGAGACCGAGGACCAGGCCAACGCCATCGAGGCGGTGCTCTCGGACCTGAACGAGGGCCGCCCGATGGACCGGCTCGTCTGCGGCGACGTCGGCTTCGGCAAGACCGAGGTGGCGTTGCGCGCCGCCTTCGCCGCCTCGATCTCGGGGCGGCAGGTGGCGGTGGTGGTGCCGACCACCCTGCTCGCCCGCCAGCATTTCCGCACCTTCGCCGAGCGCTTCAAGGGCCTGCCGATCCAGGTGGCGCAGCTCTCGCGCTTCGTCGGCGCCGCCGAGATGAAGCAGAACCGTGCGGGGATCGCGGCGGGCACCGTCGACATCGTCGTCGGCACCCATGCGGTGCTCGCCAAGACCATCGCCTTCAAGGACCTCGGCCTGATCATCGTCGACGAGGAGCAGCACTTCGGCGTCAGCCACAAGGAGCGCCTGAAGGCGCTGCAGGCCGACGTGCACGTGCTGACGCTCTCGGCCACCCCGATCCCGCGGACCCTGCAGCTGGCGATGACGGGCGTGCGCGACCTCTCGATCATCGCCACGCCCCCGGTCGATCGCCTGGCGGTGCGCACCTTCGTGACGCCGTTCGATCCGTTGACCATCCGCGAGGCGCTGCTGCGCGAGCGCTACCGCGGCGGGCAGTCGTTCTACGTGGTGCCGCGGATCGAGGACCTCGCCGAGGTGAAGCGCTTCCTCGACACCGAGATGCCCGAGACCACGGTCGCGGTGGCGCACGGGCAGATGGCGGCGGGCCAGCTCGAGGACGTGATGACCGCGTTCTACGAGGGCAAGTACGACGTGCTGCTCTCGACCACGATCGTCGAATCGGGCCTCGACATCCCCACCGCCAACACGCTGATCGTGCACCGGGCCGACATGTTCGGCCTGGCCCAGCTGTATCAGCTGCGCGGCCGCGTCGGCCGCTCCAAGGCCCGCGCCTACGCCCTGTTCACGACGCCGGCCAACCGCACGCTGAGCGCCCAGGCCGAGCAGCGCCTCAACGTGCTGCAGACCCTCGACACGCTCGGCGCCGGCTTCCAGCTGGCCTCCCACGACCTCGACATCCGCGGCGCCGGCAACCTGCTCGGCGACGCGCAGTCCGGCCACATCAAGGAGGTCGGCTACGAGCTCTACCAGCAGATGCTGGAGGACGCGGTCACCGCGCTCAAGGCCGGCTACGAGGAGCCGGTGGAGGAGGCGTGGTCGCCGACCATCGCACTCGGCGCCCCCGTCACGATCCCCGAGACCTACGTCGAGGACCTCGGCGTGCGGCTCGCGCTCTACCGCCGGCTCTCGACCCTGGAGAACGACGCCGAGATGGAGGGGTTCGGCGCCGAGCTCATCGACCGCTTCGGGCCGCTGCCGCCGGAGGTGGAGCAGCTGCTCAAGATCGTCACGATCAAGATCCTGTGCCTGGCCGCCAACATCGCCAAGGTCGAGGCCGGCCCCAAGGGCGTCGTCGTCCACTTCCGCGACAAGTCGTTCGCGAACCCGCAGGGGCTCGTCGCCTACGTCGCCGAGCAGGCCTCGTTCGCCAAGGTGCGCCCGGACATGAGCGTGGTGTTCATCCGCGAGCTGGACTCGATCCCGGCCCGGCTCAAGACGGCGACGCAGGTGGTGCGGGCGCTCGCAGGGATCGCCGAGCGCGGGGGGAAGAAGAAGGCGGCGTGACCGCCTCCCGCTCGGCGGGAGGCGGGCTAGAGCATTTTCCAGCGAGGTGGATGCCGGCTCGCGTGAAGAAACTGCGACAGCACAACAAGAGAGAGCATTTTCGGTGATCCAGGGATCACCGAAAATGCTCTCGCGCCGCTCAGCGCGTCGCCAGGGCCTGGGACGCCTCCGGACGCGATGCGTCCAGGCGCGGCATCTCGGCGGGATGCGGGGCCTTCGCATGCACGGCGCCGAGCGCACCCGTCGGCAGGTTCGACGGAGCGCCGGCCATCGCTTCCGAGCCTTCGAAGGCCGTGCCGGCTCGGCCCAGCGTTTCGGCATGCGCGAACAACGCCTTCATGTAGCGCTGGTCGAACGGGGCCGGCGAGGTCTCGGTGAAGCGGTCGTCGATCTCGGCGACCTTCAGGTCGAGGGATTCGCGGCGGGCGAAGGCGTCGGCGAGCGCGAGGGCGTCGCGCGTCTGCGCCTTGATCGCCGCCGACATCGCCCGGCCGAGCACCGAGAGCGTGGTGTGCGTCGCCATCTGGAAGTACGGCGCGAGCTTGTTGTTGACCACGAGGTAGACCGTCCGGGCCGGGATCTTCACCCCGCCCGAGCCCGTCAGCGCGGCGATGAGCGCCGGCTTCGGCGCCAGGAAGAACGGCGCCGTGGTGCCGCCGTCCACGTGCATCTCCTGGATCATCTTGCTATTTGCGGTGGCCGAATCGATCGAGACCGGCGGGAACACGCCGGGCACCGCGGACGAGGCCAGCACGATCGCGCGGAACAGGTTCAGCGCCTTGTCGTCGCCGACCGTGGCGATGGCGCCCATGTCCCACAGCACCGGGCGCTCCGTGTCGAGCTCGGTGGTGGCGACCAGCAGCCGGCGACCCTTGGCGTGCTCGGCCGCGATCGCCTTCAGCAGTCGCGGCGTCACCGCCTTCTCGATCCGGCGCTTGAGCGGCCAGGTGTCGGTCAGGGCCTCGTTGGAGCCGCCGAACTCGAACACGTCCGCCGCCGAGACCGTGGTGTAGGCCTCGCGCAGGGCCGCGTCGCCGGCGTCGCCGATGAAGGCGAAGGGCGCGATCAGGGCTCCCGTCGAGACGCCGGTGATGACGCCGAAGGCCGGGCGGCGGCCGCTGGCGCTCCAGCCGGAGAGCAGTCCCGCCGCGAATGCGCCGTTCTCGCCGCCGCCGGAGAGGACGAGCCATGGGTCGGGGGCCGCGGACGCCTGGTCGATCAGCGCCTGGAAGGCCTGGGGGTCGTCGCCGGCGATGCGCAGGGGACCCTTCAGGGCGGCGGGACGCGCCGTGGCGATTTCGCCCGGGGTGAAGACCGTGCGCTCGGCCCGCTTGGCCGTGTCCGATCCGGCGAAGGACAGATCGGGCGCACCGATCCCGAGAGCGAGGACTGTCGCGCAGAGGGCGATCCGACGCGTCTTGGATGTGGGCATAGCCCGATTCCCGATATCGATTGACCCACCTCGGTTCGAAAAACGCCGCGCCGTCCGTCGCGTTCCCGATATGGGGCGTAACCGCCGCGCCCAGAGTGCCCGTCGTGCGGCAGCGCACCATGATCCGAACCGCGCGGATCGCTTTACGCCGGGCCTGTGCTTGCACTAACCGGACGAACCGCTCGGTCACGCCGACCCGCAACGAGGTTTTGACATGAAACTGCCGCGCCGCTTCTTCCAGCCGCTCGCCGCCGGCGCGCCCGAGCCCTTCCGCGAGCTGCCGGTGCGGCTGGAGCGGATGATCCACTTCGTGCCGCCCCACAACGACAAGGTCCGCGCCCGCGTGCCGGAGCTCGCGCCGACCGTCGACGTCGTGCTCGGCAACTTGGAGGACGCGGTGCCGATGGACCAGAAGGAGGCGGCCCGGAAGGGCTTCGTCCAGATGGCGCAGGCGACCGACTTCGCGGCGACCGGCACCGGGCTGTGGAGCCGCATCAATGCGTTGAACTCGCCGTGGTTTCTCGACGACCTGTTCGAGCTCGTGGCCGAAGTCGGCTCGAAGCTCGACGTGGTGATGATCCCCAAGGTCGAGGGCCCGTGGGACATCCACTACGTCGACCAGCTCCTCGCCCAGCTCGAGGCGCGCCACGGCGTGACGAAGCCGATCCTGATCCACGCGATCCTCGAGACGGCCGAAGGCGTCGCAAACGTCGACGCCATCGCCTGCGCGTCGCCCCGCATGCACGGAATGAGCCTCGGCCCCGCCGACCTGGCGGCGTCCCGCGGCATGAAGACCACCCGCGTCGGCGGCGGCCATCCGGAATACCGGGTGATCGCCGACCCGACGGCTGAGGGCGTCGCCCGCGCCAGCGCGCAGCAGGATCTCTGGCACTACACCATCGCGAAAATGGTCGACGCCTGCATGGCCAACGGCATCAAGGCCTTCTACGGCCCGTTCGGCGACTTCTCCGACGGCCCGGCCTGCGAGGTCCAGTTCCGCAACGCCTTCCTCATGGGCTGCGCCGGCGCCTGGACGCTGCACCCGAACCAGGTCGCCATCGCCAAGCGCGTCTTCGCCCCTGATCCGGACGAGGTGGCCTTCGCCGCCCGCATCGTCGCGGCGATGCCCGACGGCACCGGCGCGGTGATGCTCGACGGCAAGATGCAGGACGACGCCACCTGGAAGCAGGCCAAGGTCATCGTCGACCTGGCCAAGCTCGTGGCGGCCAAGGACCCGGAGCTGGCCGCGGTCTACAAGCTCGGCTGATCCCGGGCGCCGCCCGAGCCCGGCCACCGCTTCGGCGGCGCGGCGGCTCTCCGCCGGACCTCATCGGTTCACCCATGAGGCCTGGTGGGCGCCGTCACGATCCGAACCGGGTGCGGTAATCCTGCGGCAGCGTAGCGACGAGCCGCAGGAAGCTGCGGCGCATCGTTTCCTCCGAACCGAAGCCGCAGGCCTGCGCGATGCGCTTCACCGGGCGCCGCGTCTCGGACAACGCCCGCTGCGCCGCCTCCACCCGCAGCCGCTCGACCCCCTTGGCCGGCGTCAGCCCGGTCGCCGCACGGTAGTGGCGCCCGAGGCTGCGCTCGCTCATGCCCGCCGCCGCCGCGAGCGCCGGCAGCGAGAGGTCGCCGGCCAGGTTCTCCCGGATCCAGGCATGGAGGGCGTCGAAGCGGTCGTCGCCGGCCTGGAGCGCGAGCGCCGCGCTGAACTGCGCCTGCCCGCCCGGCCGCTTGAGGAACATCACGAGATGGCGCGCGACCCCGAGCGCCAGGGGGCGGCCGAGGTCCTGTTCCACCAGCGCCAGCGCCAGGTCGATGCCCGCGGTGATCCCCGCCGAGGACCAGACCGGGCCGTCCTGCACGAAGATCGGGTCCGGCTCGACGCGTGCCAGCGGATAGCGTTTCGCGAGCCGCGCGCAATGGGCCCAGTGCGTTGCCGCCCGGCGCCCGTCGAGGAGCCCCGCGGCCCCGAGCAGGAAGGCGCCGGTGCAGACCGAGGCGACCCGGCGCGCCCGCGCCGCCCGCGCCCGCATCCAGTCGACGAGGTCCGCGTCGGCGCAGGCCGCCACGACGCCGGGGCCGCCGGCCACGATCAGCGTGTCGAGGGGGGCGTCGCGGTCGGGCGGCGGGTCGACCGCGAGCCGCAGGCCCGCCGACGAGGTCGGCGCGCAATCGCCCCAGCCGACCACCCGCGGCGCGTAGGGCCTCGCGCCCCGCGCCTGCTCGTTGGCGGTCGCGAAGACCTGCAGCGGCCCGGCCACGTCGAGGAGCTGCACCGACGGGAAGGCCAGCACCTCGACGATGCGGGGCGCCCCCGTCGGCGCAGACTTGCCGGAAGAGTTTGGCTGGAAACGAGGGTCATCTGGCATCCTGGCCAGATCGTGCGGGATTAAGGCTCGCCTGTCCACCACGGAGACCCGCCATGATCCCGCCCGAGACCCACCTGCAGATCGGTTCCCTCCTGTTCGAGGGGCTGGACCAGATCGACCTCACCGGCCCCTTCGAGGTGCTGTCCCGCATCCCGAACGCGACCTACCGGATCTACGCGCCGACCGCCGAGAGCGTGCGCGACATCCGCGGCCTGCGGCTCACCCCCGACGCGGCCTTGGCCGACGCGCCCCAGCTCGACGTGCTGCACGTGCCCGGCGGCTTCGGCCAGGAGGCCCTGATGCGCGACGAGGCCGTGCTCGGCTGGATCCGCAGGCAGGCGGAGGGGGCCGGGCACGTCTTCTCGGTGTGCACCGGCGCGCTCCTCCTCGGCGGCGCCGGGCTGCTCAGGGGGCGCCGGGCGACGACGCACTGGAGCGCCTTCGCGCTGCTGCCGTATTTCGGCGCGCAGCCCGTCGACCGGCGCGTCGTGGTCGACGGGACCTGGGTGTTCGCGGCCGGCGTCACCGCCGGGATCGACGGCGCGCTGCGGCTTGCGGCCGAATTGCGCGGCATCGAGGTCGCCCAGGCGATCCAGCTCGGCATGGAATACGCCCCCGAGCCGCCCTTCGACAGCGGCACGCCGCGGACCGCCCCGGCCGCGATCCTGGAGCGGGCGCGCTCCGCCGTCGCCGAGATCACCGCGCGGCGGGAGGCCACCGCGCGCGGGATCGCCGCCGACCTCGGGATCGCTTTGCCCGCCGGCTAGGAGCCGGACGCGGACGCTTCGCTCGCGCGCCGGAACCCGGTGACAAGCCCGTCATCCGCGCCTATCTGGTCCGTCATGATGGATCAGGCCATGACCGACGCGCGACCGACCGAAACGAGACTGCGCATCGCGAAATTCGGGATCGGCGCCGTGGTGCGCCACCGGATCTACCCGTTCCGCGGCATCGTCTTCGATGTCGACCCGGTGTTCGACAACACCGAGGATTGGTGGCTGGCGATTCCCGAGGAGGCGCGTCCGCGCAAGGACCAGCCGTTCTACCACCTGCTCGCCGAGAACGCCGAGACCGAGTACGTCGCCTACGTGTCCGAGCAGAACCTGGTGCCCGACACCTCGGGGGAGAGCCTGCGCCACGCCGGCATCCCCGAGATGTTCGAGCGCGACCCCGGCGGCACCTACCGGATGCGCGACCGCACCGCGAACTGATCCTTTGCCACTTGGCGTTGCGACTGCTCCGGCGGCCGCGCCGACTACGCGCCGGTGACGTCGGCGCTCAGGCTCCGCCCGATTCCGGCCGCCTCCATCCGCGCCCAGGCGGCGGCGAGCGAGCCGTCCCGGTCGATCGCCCGCGTCGCGTCCGCGACCACCACGGCCTCGAACCCCGCCGCGCGCGCGTCGAGCGCGCTCCAGGCGACGCAATAGTCGGTGGCGAGCCCGCACAGCACCACGCGCCCGACGCCGCGCTCGCGCAGGTAGCCGGCGAGCCCCGTCCGCGTCCCGTCGGCCTCGACGAAGGCCGAATAGCTGTCGACGCCCGGGTTCAGGCCCTTTCGCAGGACGAGGGCGGCGCCGGGCAGGTCGAGGCCGGGGGCGAGCGACGCGCCGGCGCGTCCCTGCACGCAATGGTCCGGCCACAGCACCTGCTCGCCGTAGGCGAGCCGCACCGTCTCGAACGGCGCCCGGCCCGGATGCGCGCTCGCGAACGAGGCGTGCCCGGGCGGGTGCCAGTCCTGCGTCAGCACCAGGGTCGCGAAGCGCGCGGCCAGCGCCCGGATCGGCGCCACGACGGCGTCGCCGTCGGGCACCGCCAGCGCGCCGCCGGGCAGGAAGTCGCCCTGCACGTCGACGACGAGCAGGGCGTCGGCCGCGCCGACCCTCACGGGCGGCCTTCGGAGCGCGAGGGACGAACGATCGAGACCGCGATCCTCCGATCCGATGATCCCCGGATCGTTGCCGATCCTCGGATCACGGCACCATCACCGTCGAGCCCGTGGTCTCGCGGCCGGCCAGATCCCGGTGGACCTGCTGGGCTTCCGCGAGCTTGTAGGTGCGGTTGACCGGGATCTTCACCGCGCCGCTCTGCACCACCGAGAACAGGTTCTTGGCCATCTCCGCCAGGATCTCCGGCCGGCTCGCGTAGGTGAACAGCGTCGGACGCGTGACGTAGAGCGAGCCCTTGGCCGCGAGCAGCCCGAGGTCGAGGGCCTTGATCGGACCGGAGGCCGAGCCGAAGCTCGCGAGCAGGCCGAGCGGCGCCAGCGAATCGAGCGAGCCCGCCAGGGTGTCCTGGCCGACGCCGTCGTAGACCACCGGAACGCCCTTGCCGCCGGTGATCTCGCGGACGCGGGCCGCCACGTCCTCCTCGCGGTAGAGGATGACGTGGTCGCAGCCGTGGGCGCGGGCGAGGTCCGCCTTCTCGGCCGAGCCGGCGGTGCCGATCACGGTGGCGCCGAGGTGCTTCGCCCACTGGCAGGCGATCAGGCCGACGCCGCCGGCGGCCGCGTGCCACAGGATCGTGTCGCCGGGCTTCACCGCGTAGGTCCGGTGCAGCAGGTACTCGGCGGTGAGCCCCTTCAGCATCATGCCGGCGGCGGTCGAGTCGTCGATCCCGTCCGGCACGTGCACGGCGGCCGAGGCCGCGATCAGCGGCTCCTCGGCATAGGTGCCCTCCCCCGATCCGGTGGCGACCCGGTCGCCGACCGAGAACCCGGTCACGCCCTCGCCGACCGCGGTCACCGTCCCGGCGACCTCCTTGCCCGGCGTGAACGGCAGCTGCGCCGCCTTGTAGGCGCCGGAGCGGAAGTAGATGTCGATGAAGTTGACGCCGATCGCGCCGGCGCGGATGCGGATCTGGCCGGGGCCGGGCTGAGGCGTCGGCACGTCCTCGTAGGCCATCACTTCGGGGCCGCCGTAATCCTGAACGCGTATCGCCTTCGGCATCGTCTCGTCCTCGCGTGAGATCGTTCACGGCGAGATAAGGGATCGGACGCTTGGCGCAATGGCCTACGTGGGACAGGCAGGGCCATCGCTTGACAGCGCCGGCCCTATTTTTCCGACGGCCTCAATCGCCGACGCCCGCGTCCGCGGGCTTGGGCGTGGGCTTTCGCTTCGCTCGACGCCGTACAGGACCAAGGTCCTGAACGGCCCGCTCCGCGGGGGGCGCTTCGCACCCTGGCGGGAAAGACTGTCGGCGTCTCGGCGCACGGGCCGCGACGCGAGGGTTTCGGGTCCTGGAGGAATCGTCGATCCGGTACGGAACGCGAACGGTCCGACCGCCGTTGAGAGCCCCACGTAGTCGAGCGTGCCTTGCAGTGGCCATGTTTCAATCTTAACTGAACCTGAACGAAAGGCTGATTCGTTCAGGCCGTCACGGGAAAGATGGAGGACAGCGATGCTGACCGGACCGTTCCAACGCCTGCCGGGTTCTTCCGAGGGATGGCAGTCCCTCGCTCACGAGCCCTGGCTCCTGCCGATCTCCGACGCGGCCTCCGCACAGGCCTCCGACGTGGCGCTCGCCGTGCGTCGGGCCGCCCGCCCCTTCTGGATCGCCGCCAACGGCCTCGCCCTCGCCCTGGCGCTGCTCCTCGCCGCCGAGACCTCGACGGGCTGGATGAACGGCGGTCAAGCCGTCGCCCCGGTAAAGACCGTCGTCGCCAGCGCGTCCTGATCCGTCAGGCTTCCTCCCGCACCGGCGCGGCGCCTGCCGACGGTGCGCCCTGTGCCGTCCGCAGGGACGCGGCCATGGCCTGGAGCCGGGCCTGCGGGTCGTCGGGCTGGATGACGCCGGCCGACATCACCAGCTTGGCCGCGTCGTCCACGCTCATCCCGACCTCGATGATGTCGGCGCGCGGCAGGTAGAAGAAGAACCCCGTGGTCGGGTTCGGCGCGCAGGGCAGGAACACGCCGACGTAGTCGTTGCGCGCTTCGCCCCCTCCATTTCCCGTTGGCTCTCCCTTGCCGCCGGGCAGCGCCGCCTGGACGTCGGGTGCGGCCGGCGCCGACAGGAACACCACCGACCACGTTCCCTTCACCGGGAACTCGACGAGGCCGACCGTGCGGAACGAGGTTCCGTTGGCGGAGAACAGCGTCTCGAAGATCTGCCGCAGGCCCTTGTACAGCCCCGAGATCACGGGGGTGCGCGCCAGCAGCACCTCGCCGAACTCGATCACGCTGCGCCCCACGAGGTTCGCCGTGAGGAACCCGAGCAGGGTCACCGCGACGAAGGCGATGAGCATGCCGAGCCCTGGGATCGAGAACGGCAGGTAATGGTCGGGCAGGTAGCTCGCCGGCACCAGCGGCTTCACGAACCCGTCGATCAGCGTGATGATCCACCACGTGATGTAGGCGGTGATCGCCAGCGGCCCCGCGACGATGATGCCGGTGAGGAAGTAGGTCCGCAGCCGTCCGCGCGCGCTGACGCGGGGACGGGGGCCGGCGGCGTCCGGCTCGGGCGGCAACTGGGTCGGCGGTCTCACGGAAACCAGGGCAGCCCCCGAAGGCATGATCGCGAAGGCTAAGTCGGCGCGTTGCCGGGCATGGCTCCGGTGCCGTCAGGCCTACTCCCTCCGCCGGCCCGCCTCAAGGCCGATCCCCGTGCGGCGCCGGCGCGGCGCCGCAGGACGTACAGCACCAGTCCGGTGACCGCGAGCAGCGGCATCGCCAGGGCGGCGAGGCAGAAGACGAGGGCGAAGGCCGCGCCGAAGAAGCGCCCGCGATGCACCTCCAGCATGGAATCGGCGATCTGTCGGCCGAGCGGCTTGTCTGAGAAGCGCGACAGCGAGAGGCGGGCGCCGGTCGCGGCGTCGAAGATCGATTCGTTGCGCGCCTTCGGGGCGTCGGCCTCGGCGATCCAACGGATGCGGATCCGCGCCGCGTCCGGCCCCGGCGGCGTCACGGTGGCCAGCGCCGCCGACGCCCCCTCCTGCGCCCGGAACGCAGCCCAGGCCTTGTCGAGGGCCGGCGGGGCGTCCGCGCCCTTGTCCGTCCGCTCCGCGCCCTTGTCCGTCCGCTCCGCGCTCTTGTCCGTCCGCTCCGCGCTCTTGTCCGTCCGCTCCGCGCTCTTGCGCCCGCCCACCCGGTCCGCGCGCGCCTCCGCCGGCTTGTTCGCGCCCTTGACGGCGACCTCCCCCGTGAGGAGCCACGTCGCGGCCGACTTGTACGCGTCGTAGGACCACCACAGCCCCGTCAGCGCGATCACCGCGTAGACCGGCAGCAGCCAGGTGCCGGCGACGGCGTGCAGCGACCAGTAGCGCGGCCGCCCGGGCCGGCGCAGGCTCGGCTTCAGCCAGATCCGCCAGGCGTGGACCTTGGGCCAGCGCAGAACCAGGCCGGTGGCGAGGAACACGAGGAGCGCCAAAGCCGCGGCGCCGGTGATGGTGCGGCCCCAGCCCCTGCCCTCTCCGGGCAGCAGCAGCCACCGGTGCAGGCCGCGAATCGTGGCGAAGGTCGCCTCGCCCCGGACCTCGCCGCGCAGGGTGCCGTCGTAGGGGTCGAGGTAGACCGACGGCGCCCGCCCGCCGGGCTTGACGTCGCCGGCTTTGGCGTCGTCGGCGAAGCGCGCCCGCGGGGCCAGCGCGGGGTCGCCGAAGAACGTCAGCGCGCCGACCCTCAGGCCCGGCCGCTCCGCGGAAAGCCGCGCCACCAGCGCCTCCGGCCCGAGAACCGGCCGATCCTGGACCGCGACCTGCGCGCGGTCGGCGTTGGCGAGGTCGAGGATCGCCTCCTCGTAGCTCATCATCGCACCGGTGACGCCGACCAGGGCGAGGACGAGCCCGGCGGTGAGGCCGAGCGCCCAGTGCAGGCGAAACAGGACGGTGCGGAGGGAGACAAACATCGCAGGCGGTACGTCACGGAAACGGCGTGCGGTCAAGTCTTTCGGTAGAAGTCCTGAGTTGTGGAATCTAATTTATTACAATTCGAAAGAGCATCGACTTGTGTTTCTCGGGCCGCGGCGATCGAAAGCCTCGGAACCCTTCGCGCGCCCCGGACAGGACGAATGGCTGTGCCGGATGAAGCGCCGAGGGTCGATTCTCCGACGCCGCGTGTTCGATGATCGGCCCACCGCAGGCCGTCGAGTCGATTGCGCCCTCCGGCGCCCCCGCGTATACGAGGTCATTCCCCTTTTGAACGCGTGAGACGGGACTTTCGGATCGAGCGGTCCGGAGCCTGCGGACCGATGCCCGGCTCCGTCCGTCCCCGCGTCGGTTTTGGAGCCCGTGCGAAACATGACCCAGGGTCCGCTGATGCCCAAGGCGACCGCCGTCTGGCTGGTCGAGAACACCTCGCTCGCCTTCGAGCAGATCGCCGATTTCTGCAAGCTGCACCCGCTCGAGGTGAAGGGCATCGCCGACGGCGAGGTCGCCGCCGGGATCAAGGGCTTCGACCCGATCACCGCCGGCCAGCTCACCCGCGACGAGATCGAGAAGGCGCAGAAGTCGCCGGCCTACAAGCTCAAGGTCGCGGTCTCGAAGGTGAAGCTGCCCGAGGTCAAGCGCACCACCAAGGGTCCGCGCTACACCCCGCTGTCGCGCCGCCAGGACCGACCGAACGCGATCCTCTGGCTGCTGCGCAACCACCCCGAGCTGAAGGACGCGCAGGTGATCCGGCTCGTCGGCACCACCAAGTCGACGATCCAGCAGATCCGCGAGCGCTCGCACTGGAACTCCGGCTCGCTGCAGCCGATGGACCCGGTGACGCTGGGGCTCTGCACCCAGATCGACCTCGACTTCGAGGTCCAGCGCGCCGCCAAGGACCGTCCCGCGGCGCTGGCCGCCGATTCGGGCGCCTCGCTGCTGCCGACCGAGGTCTCCACCCGCGAGGAGGCGCCCGAGGCCGACGAGCACCGCCACGGCGGTCGCGAGGAGCGGATCAACGCCGATTCGGTGTTCGCCAAGCTCAAGGGCGTCCGCCCGGCGGACGACGACGAGGACTGATGTCTTCGCGGTCTCCCAAGTCTTCGGACCGACGCTGCGGGCCTGCTTCGAAGGAAGCGGGCCCGTTCTGCGTCGACACCCGTTTCTGTTGAACTTCCGGGCCCGTTGCTGTAGAGAGCCGGCGTCCTTCCAGGCCGACCGCACGCGCGTGTTTCAGTGTTGCGCGGCGCCGCCCCGGGACGACCGCCCTCGGACACCGTACGAACGCGTCGGCAAGCCGATCCCATTTTCGGATCGGTCGCTCCTCGATCCGGAGCGGCAGCGGCAACGGGGGCGTTCGCAACACGAGCCGCCGACGTGAGGGCATCCCCGAGGGAGCCCGTTCAGGAGACAGAATGACTGCTGGTACCGCTCTGCAGCGCGACACCTACCGCGACGACTTCGCGGCGCTGCTCGAGGAATCGTTCCTCCAACACGAGATCACCGAAGGCTCCGTCGTCAAGGGTCGCGTCGTCGCGATCGAGAAGGACGTCGCGGTCATCGACATCGGCGCCAAGACCGAGGGTCGCGTCGCCCTCAAGGAATTCAACGGCCCCGGCCGCGAGGGCGAGCTCGCCGTCGGCGACGAGGTCGAGGTCTACGTCGACCGCATCGAGAACGCGCTCGGCGAAGCCGTCATCTCGCGCGACAAGGCGCGCCGCGAGGAGTCGTGGGTCAAGCTCGAGAAGGCCTTCGAGGCCAACGAGCGCGTCTCCGGCACGATCTTCAACCAGGTCAAGGGTGGCTACACCGTCGACCTCGACGGCGCCGTGGCGTTCCTGCCGCGCTCCCAGGTCGACATCCGCCCGGTGCGCGACGTGACGCCCCTGCTCGGCACCCCGCAGCCGTTCCAGATCCTCAAGATGGATCGCCGCCGCGGCAACATCGTCGTCTCGCGCCGCACGGTGCTGGAGGAGAGCCGCGCCGAGCAGCGCTCCGAGCTCGTGGCCAACCTCGAAGAGGGTCAGGTCATCGACGGCGTCGTCAAGAACATCACCGAGTACGGCGCCTTCGTGGATCTGGGCGGCATCGACGGCCTGCTCCACGTCACCGACATGGCGTGGCGCCGCGTGAACCACCCGTCCGAGGTCGTGACCATCGGCCAGACGGTCAAGGTCAAGATCATCAAGATCAACCACGAGACCCACCGCATCTCGCTCGGCATCAAGCAGCTGCTCGCCGATCCGTGGGAGGGCATCGCCCAGCGCTACCCGGTCGACGCCAAGCTCAAGGGCCGCGTCACCAACATCACCGACTACGGCGCCTTCGTGGAGCTGGAGCCGGGGATCGAGGGCCTGATCCACGTCTCCGAGATGAGCTGGACCAAGAAGAACGTCCACCCCGGCAAGATCGTCTCCACCTCGCAGGAAGTGGAAGTGCAGATCCTCGAGGTCGACCCCGTCAAGCGCCGCATCTCGCTCGGCCTCAAGCAGACCCTGCAGAACCCGTGGGAGGCCTTCAACGAGAAGCACCCCGTCGGCTCCGAGGTCGAGGGCGAGGTCAAGAACAAGACCGAGTTCGGCCTGTTCATCGGCCTGGAAGGCGACGTCGACGGCATGGTCCACCTGTCGGACCTCGACTGGAACCGTCCCGGCGAGCAGGTGATCGAGGAGTTCAAGAAGGGCGACATGGTCAAGGCGCAGGTTCTCGACGTCGACGTCGAGAAGGAGCGCATCTCGCTCGGCATCAAGCAGATCGGCGGGGACCCCTTCGCCGAGGCCGGCGACGTCAAAAAGGGCCAGATCGTCACCTGCGAGGTCGTCGAGGTGAAAGATTCGGGCATCGAGGTGAAGATCGTCGACACCGACATGCAGAGCTTCATCCGTCGCGCCGAGCTCGCCCGCGACCGCGGCGACCAGCGCCCCGAGCGCTTCGCCGCCGGCGAGAAGTTCGACGCCCGCGTCATCCAGTTCGACCGCAAGGCGCGCCGCGTCCAGCTATCGATCAAGGCGCTGGAAGTCGCCGAGGAGAAGGAGGCGATGGCCCAGTTCGGCTCGGCCGATTCGGGTGCCTCGCTCGGCGACATCCTCGGCGCGGCCTTCAAGAAGGCCCGCACCAGCGACGACGTCGAAGAGAAGTAGTCCGGTCCTCGCCGGCCGCCCGGGTTCCGCCCGGGCGGCCGGCGGGCCCATTCGATCCGAGGCCCGCGCCGGACACCCGTCCGGCGCGGGCCTTTCTTTTTGGCGGTCTCGTGCCCTCGGCAGCGTGACCGTTTTCAGGGCCTGCACGGATTCGGTCGGCCATGACGGGTGCAGCGCAACCTTAAGGCGATGCGGTTTTGGTTCCCCGCGCCCCTTGCCGGTCCGTGTCCG
This sequence comes from Methylobacterium sp. WL8, assembly GCF_008040045.1. NCBI lineage: Bacteria > Pseudomonadati > Pseudomonadota > Alphaproteobacteria > Hyphomicrobiales > Methylobacteriaceae > Methylobacterium > Methylobacterium sp. WL8. The sequence continues at coordinate 50,474 of NZ_VRVF01000028.1, forward strand.
GCAGGGCTAGAACACCGCTCGCGGGCAACGGCCCGGCGCCCACGAGTTCAAGCCTGCCAAGGACTTGGTCTGTACCGACGCGTGCGGTGCGGATCGTGCCGCGGCACGCGGGCCTCGTGCGCCCTGCCCCGGACATCGGTCTGCGGGTGGGCTGAGAACCGGCCGGCCGCGAGGCCGGGACCGCCAGGGAGCAGACCAGCGCATGGCAGCCGACGCCGAACTCCTGATCGACCGGCGGCGGTTGCGCCGCAAGCTGTCCGTGTGGCGCGTGGTCGGCATCGGCGGCCTCGTCGTCGCCGTCGGCGCGGTCGGCCTGCGGGTCCGCGCCGGCACCGAGGGCGGCCTGTTCGGCGCGGTGAAGCCGCAGATCGCCCGGATCTCGATCTCGGGCTTCATCTCCGGCAGCGAGGCCACCGCCAAGCTGATGAAGCGGGTCGGCGAATCCGCCGCCGTCGAGGGCGTGGTGGTCTCGATCAACTCGCCCGGGGGCACCACCACCGGCTCCGAGGAGCTGTTCCGCAACCTGCGGGCGCTCGCCGAGAAGAAGCCGATCGTCGCCTTCGTCGACGGCACCGCGGCTTCGGGCGCCTACATCACCGCGATCGCCGCCGACCACATCGTCGCGCGCGAGACGTCGCTCGTCGGCTCGATCGGCGTGCTGTTCCAGTATCCGGACGTGTCGGGGCTGCTCGACAAGGTCGGCGTGAAGGTCGAGTCGGTGAAGTCCTCGCCGCTCAAGGCCGAGCCGTCGGGCTTCACCCCGACCTCGCCCGAGGCGCGGGCCGCCCTCGCGGCGGTGGTCGGCGACACCTATGCCTGGTTCAAGAACCTCGTGGCCGAGCGGCGCGGGATGGACGGTGCCCAGGTCGCCACGGTCTCCGACGGCCGGGTGTTCAGCGGCCGCCAGAGCGTGCCGCTGAAGCTCGTGGACGAGCTCGGTAGCGAGCGGCAGGCGATCGCGTGGCTCGAGACCGCGCGCAAGGTGCCCAAGGACCTGCCGGTGACCGACTGGAAGCCCGCCTCCAACCAGGGCTTCGGCCTGTTCTCGGCGCTTGGATTCGGGGCCGACCTCCTCGGGTTCGAGGGCCTGTCCGCGCGGCTGGCCGAGGCCGGCGCCGAGGCGGGGGCCGTCACCCAGGGCGGCATGCTCGTGCTGTGGCGCCCGAGCCCGTCCGCCGCGCCCTGATTCGGTGCGATCCACCAGGATTCGCACCCCGGAACTTCGAGAAGACCAGACGCCATGATCAAGTCGGAGCTCGTCATCAAGATCGCCGAGCAGAACCCGCACCTCTACCAGCGGGACGTCGAGACGCTGGTCAACGCGATCCTCGACACGATCGCCGACGCGCTGGCACGGGGCGACCGGGTCGAGCTGCGCGGCTTCGGTGCGTTCTCGGTGAAGCGCCGGGATGCGCGCCGCGGGCGCAACCCGCGCACGGGTGCGGCCGTTGCCGTGTCGGAAAAGGCCATCCCCGTGTTCAAGACCGGCAAGGAGATGCGCCTGCGCCTCAACGCGGCCGGGATCGGCGAGAGCCAGTCCGCGGCCGAGTAGGGTCCTTCGCGAGACATCGCGGCGGATCGGCCGGTTCGTCTTCCGCGAAGCGGGCCAAGCGCGACGGCGCGTCGCCGCCGGTGGGGCGGATCGCGGATGTCCTCCCGGACCATCCGCGGCACAGTAAGAACGGTTCGGAGAGATCGATGGTCCGCTTCCTCAAGAGTTTGGTGCTGCTGCCCATCGCGATCCTGGTGATCTTGGTCGCGGTCGCCAACCGTGATCCCGTGCGGCTCTCCCTGGACCCGTTCTCGCCCGATCCGGTGTTCAGCGTGATGCTGCCGCTCTACGCCATCCTGTTCGGGGCGGTGGCGCTCGGCATCGTCGTCGGCGGCATCTTCACCTGGCTCGGGCAGGGCAAGGCCCGCCGCCAGGTCCGCCACCGCGGCCGCGAGATCCGCCGCCTCGAAGGCGAGACCGAGCGGCTCAAGGCCTACGCCCCGCCGGAGCCCGGCACCGGCCTGACGCTGCCGGGACGGACCGCGCTGCCGGCCCCGCGCTGACGCGACCGGGTCTCGAAGCGCCAGCCATGTCGATTCGCGTCAAGATTTGCGGCCTGAGCACGCCCGAGACCATGGCCGCCGCCCTGGAGGCCGGCGCCGACTGGATCGGCCTCGTGCGGTTTCCCAAAAGTCCGCGCCATGTCGACCTCGACGCGGCCCGCACCCTGTCCGCTCAGGCGCGCGGCCGGGCCGAGCGGGTCGTCCTGCTGGTCGACCCCGACGACGCCGCGCTCGACGCCGCGCTGGAGGCGATCGATCCCGACCTGATCCAGCTGCACGGCGTCGAGACGCCGGAGCGCGTCGCCGCGATCCGCCGGCGCGCCGGCCGCCCGGTGATGAAGGCGCTGGGCGTCGCGAGCCGGGCCGACCTCGACCGGATTTCGGCCTTCGCCGCCGCCGACCGCCTGCTCCTCGACGCCAAGCCGCCCTCCGGCGCCGTGCTTCCCGGCGGCAACGGCCGCCCCTTCGACTGGACCCTGCTCGACGGCGCGGACCTCCCCTCCGGCTGGATGCTGTCGGGCGGCCTCGACCCGTTGAGCGTCGCCGCGGCGCTCGCCCGCACCGGGGCGACCGCGGTCGACGTCTCCTCGGGCGTCGAGTCGGCGCCGGGCGTGAAGGACCCGGACCGCATCGCCGCCTTCGTCAGGGCGGCCCGCGCCGCCGGCTGAGCCGGGTCATACCAAATCCGGTCGATCCCTTCGGGATGGCGGATTTGGGCTTCGCTCAGGCGCCGCGCGGGCTTGCCTGACCCGGCCTCCGCTTTGAGCAAGCGGAGGCCGGGTCAGCCCGGTCGCAGGTCGGCGAGGGCTCGCCGCTGCCGCCCGTCTTCGAAGAAGTTCTCCGGGGCGAGCCAGGCCCGGAACGCCGCCCTCACCCGCGGCCATTCGGCCTCGGTGACCGAGAACCAGGCGGTGTCGCGGGAGCGCCCCTTCACCACGACGGCGTTGCGGAAGACGCCCTCGAAGGTGAAGCCGTAGCGCAGGGCCGCCGCGCGCGAGGGCGCGTTGAGGGCGTCGCACTTCCACTCGTAGCGGCGGTAGCCGAGCTCGTCGAAGGCGCGGGCCATCATCAGGGCCATCGCCTCGGTCGCGGCCGGCCGCCGCGCCAGGGCGGGCGAGAAGTGCAGGTGCCCGACCTCGATGACGCCGTTGGCCGGATCGATGCGCAGGTACGATGCGAGGCCGACCGCCCGGCCGGTCTGCCCGTCGACGATCGCTTGGAACAGCGGGTCGGCGCCGGCCGCCATCGCCGCCAGCTCGGCCCGGTAGGCGCCTTCCGTCTCCGGCAGGGTGCCGCCGAGATAGGTCCAGCTCCGCCGGTCGGGGGCCGCCGAGAAGGCGGAAAACAGGTCGGCCGCATGGCGCTCCGCATCCAGCGGCTCGACACGGCAGGTGCGTCCCTGCATCGCCGTGCGCGGCGGAAGCGGGCGCGGGCGCCAATCCGGCAGGGCCGGCCCGATCGGCTGGCCGAAGTCGTTCTCGCGCGCGCTCATCGTCCGCTCCGTGCCTGCACCAGGGCCGCCATCTCTTCAGCCATGCCGTCCCCGTCGCCCGCGGCGCGAAATCCCGCGACCACGCCATCGCGGTCGGCCGCCGGCCGGTTCTGGCTGACCTTCCACTTGCCCACGATCTGCGCCACGGGAATCTCGATCCCGACGATGCCCTTGAGCTGCGCGTCGGTGAAGGCCCGCGGTGCGTCGTCGACCGCCCAGGGTTCGGGCCGTCCCGCCTCGCGCAGGTCCGTGAGGTCGGCGATCTGGCGCCGGAGCCAGGCCGCATCCTCGATCACCCGCGGTCGCCCCCGAGCGTGGACCGTGGCGTAGTTCCAGGTCGGCACCACCTTCCCGGTCTCGCGCTTGGTCGCGTACCAGGACGGTGTGACGTAGCCCTGCGGACCCTGGAACACCACGAGGCATTCCGCGACCTGCGCCAGCTCGCGCCAGTGCGGGTTGGCCCGCGCCAGGTGCGCGCGCAGCGTCCCCCGCTCGGAGGCCTGCCCGTCGATCAGGAACGGGATCGGGTTCGCCATCAGGCCCCCCGGCCCGGCGGTGACGAGGAGCCCGAGGGGGTGGGCGCGGATCAGGGCGTGCTGCGCCCCGAGGTCGTCCTCCCTGAAATGCGGCGGCTGGTACATCGCGGCGCTCCCGACCAGTGGAGGCCTGGGCTTGACCGATCGCCGGTCCAGGCAAAAGATCCGGTTTCACGCAAACGACTGGACCACTTCGTGCCCGAAGCCCACGGTGCCAGGCCCGTCGAGACCCACCCACGCGGAGAGGGCGGCCTGCCCCTCGTCCTCGATCTCGCCCACGGGGCGGCGACGCCCCTGCACGTGCGGATCGGCGACGCGCTGCGCCGCGCGATCCTGGAGCGTCGCATCGCCCGCGGCGCCCGCCTCCCCGGCTCGCGGGCGTTGGCCGAGGACCTCGGCTGCGCCCGCGGCACGGTGTTGACCGCCTTGGAGCAACTGGTCGCCGAGGGCTATCTCACGGCACATCGCGGCTCCGGCACCCGCGTGGCCGCCACCCTGCCCGACGACACGCTGGCCGTCGCGAAAGCCCCCGACGCCGCGCCTACAGCTTCGGCGCCCTCTCCGCCTCCGCCGGCCCTGTCGCGACGCGGGACGGCCCTGATGGCGTCGTCGGCGCGGGTTTGGTTCTCGGCGCCGGTGGCGCCGAACGCCTTCGCCCTCGGGCGCCCGGCCGCCGACGCGTTCCCCTACGCGACCTTCGGGCGCCTGCTCCAGACCGAGTGGCGCGACGGCGCCCCGCCGCCTTATCCCCTCGGCGATCCGCGGCTGCGCGCCGCCACCGCCGCCTACCTCGCCGCCACCCGCGGCGTCGCCTGCACGGCCGACGCGGTGATCGTCACCGCCGGCATCCGCCAGAGCTTGCGGCTGCTGGCGCAACTGCTGCTCGATCCGGGCGAGACGGCGCTGGTCGAAGATCCGGGGTTTCCCGGCATCGCCCTGGCGCTGGCGGAAGCGGGCCTGCGCCCTGTGCCCGTGCCGGTCGGACCCGGCGGCCTCGCGATCGACCGGGCCGGGGCCGCACTGGGCGCGCGCCTCGCCGTGGTGACGCCGGCGCATCACTATCCGCTGGGCCACGCCATGAGCCTGGAGAACCGGCTGGCGCTGCTCGCCTGGGCCGAGGCGGCGAACGCCTGGATCGTCGAGGACGATTACGGCGGCGAGTACCGCTATGCCGGCCGGCCGCTGCCGCCGCTGCGCGCCCTCGACCGGACCGGACGGGTGATCTACGCCGGCAGCTTCTCCAAGGTGCTGCTGCCGGCGCTGCAGCTGAGCTACCTCGTGCTGCCGCAGGGGCTCGCCGGACCGGTCCAGCGGGCGCTGGCGGAGACCGGCCCGGCGCCCTCCGGCCTCGGCCAGGGGGCGCTCGCCCGCTTCATCGACGAGGGCCATCTCGGCCGCCACCTGCGCCGCACGCGAAAGCTCCATGCCGGGCGGCAGGCCGCCCTGCTGGCGGCCGCCCGCGACCGGGCCGCCGGCCTGCTCGACGTCGCGCCGCTGGAGGGCGGGATGCACCTCGTCGCCCGCCCGGGGCCGGACTGGCCGTCCCGCCTCGGCGATGTCGCGGCCGTGGCCGCCCTGGCGCAGGCCGGCATCGCGGCCGTGGCGCTCTCGGCCTACCATGCCGACCCGGGCAACGCCGCCCCGGGCCTCCTCCTCGGCTACGCCGCCGTGCCCGAGCGCGCCATCGCGCCGGCGGTGACGCGCATGGCGACGACCTTGCGGGCCGCCGGCGGGGGCTGATGCGCGGGTTCCACAAGGCCGAGGCTCAGAGCACGATCCTGCAAACCGGGGATCGGGCTTCCCGGCCGGCGACGGCTTCAGCCGATTGAAGTGACGGATGTGGTCCGCCGGCTCAGGCCGCCGCCTCGGCTCTCACCGGCTGCGGCCCGGCGCGGTAGGCGGCGGACGCCTCCTCCGTGCGCCAGCAGGCGGCCAGGTGCCCGCCGCCGACTTCGACCGAGGGCGGGGTCTCGCGGCACTTGTCGATCGCGAGGAAGCAGCGCGGGGCGAACGGGCAGCCGGCGGGGCGGTTGGCGAGGTCCGGCGGGCTCCCCGGGATCGTCTGCAGCCGTGCGCGCTTTCCGTCGACTTCCTTGGCCAGCGCCCCCTCCGCGCGGCTGCGCAGCAGGCCGATCGTGTAGGGGTGGTGGGGATCGAGCACCACTTGGTGCGCGGTGCCGGTCTCGACGATGCGGCCGGCATACATCACCGAGATCCGGTCGGCGACCTCGACCGCCGCGCCGAGGTCGTGCGTCACCAAGATGATCGACAGGCCGAGGTCGCGCTGCAGCTCGCGCAGCAGCAGCAGGATCTGGATCTGCACCGTGGCGTCGAGCGCGGTGGTCGGCTCGTCGGCGAGCAGCACCTGCGGCCGGCAGGCGAGCGCGAGCGCGATCATCGCGCGCTGGCGCATGCCGCCCGACATCTCGTGCGGGTAGGCGTCGAGGCGCCGTTCCGGGCTCGGGATGCGGACGCGCTCGAACAGCGCGAGCGCCCGCTGCCGGGCGCCGGCCGCGTCGATCTTCTCGTGCCGGCGGATCGCTTCCGTGATCTGTCGCCCGACGGTGTAGACCGGGTCGAAGGCGAGCAGCGGCTCCTGGAAGATCATCGCGGCGACGTGCCCGCGGAAATCCGCCAGCTCGCGCTTCGACAGGGCGAGCACGTCGCGGCCCGCCACCGCGATCTTGCCGCGGGTGCGGCTGCGGCCTTCCGGGAAGAGGCGCAGGATCGCGCGCAGGGTCACGCTCTTGCCCGAGCCCGACTCGCCGATCAGCGCCATGGCCTGGCCGCGCTCGAGCCGGAGGTCGACGCCGTCGACCACCTCGACCTTGCCGAAGCCGACCTTGAGGTCGACGAGCTCGACGGCGGGGGCGTTCGGATTCGCGCTCATGGGTCCGCTCATGCCGCCACCTGCTCGGCGGCGGGCGCGAGGGAATGGCCCGAGCCCGGCTGACGCGCGAGGCAGGCGGCCTGGTGCAGCGGCGCGATCGGGGCGAGCGGCGGCGTCGCCTGGGAGCAGACCGGCTCGGCGAGGCGGCAGCGCGGATGGAAGCGGCAGCCGTCGGGCGGGTCGATCGGGTTCGGCGGGTCGCCGGTGAGCAGGGCGGCCTGCGTACGGTTGTCGGGATCGAGCGACGGCATCGAGGCGAGCAGCGCCTGGGTGTAGGGGTGGGCGGGCTCGGCCAGCACCGTGTCCGAGGGGCCGAGCTCCGCGACGCGTCCGAGATACATCACCATCACCCGGTCGCAGATGAAGCGCACCACGTTGAGGTCGTGGCTGATGAACAGGTAGGTCAGCCCGAACTCCGCCTTGAGGTCGAGGAGCAGGTTGAGCACCTGCGCCTCCACCGACTTGTCGAGGGCCGAGACCGCCTCGTCGAGGAGGATCAGCCGCGGCTCGAGCGCCAGGGCGCGGGCGATGTTGACCCGCTGGCGCTGGCCGCCGGACAGCTCGTGCGGGTAGCGCCCGGCGAAGCGTTTCGGCTCCAGGCCGACGCGGGCGAGGAGCCCGCGGGCGCGCTCGATCGCCTCGCGGCTGCCGACCCCGTTGACCGTCGGCCCGAAGGCGATCGAGGCCTCCACCGTCATCCGCGGGTTGAGCGAGGCGTAGCTGTCCTGGAACACCATCTGCACCTGGCGGCGATAGGTCCGCCACGGCATCGCGCGGGAGCCCACCGCCTCGCCGTCGAACAGCATCTCGCCCTGGTCGCGCTCGATCAGCCCCATCAGGAGCTTGGCCGTCGTCGACTTGCCGCAGCCGGATTCGCCGACGATCCCGAGGGTCTCGCCCTTCAAGGCCTGGAAGTCGACGCCGTCGACGGCGCGCACGACCGACTTCTTGCCCCCGACGCCCTTGCGCACGGGGAAGTGCTTGACGAGGCCCGAGACCGACAGGAGCGGCTGGGCCGGGCCGCCGCGGTCGCGCAGGGCCGCGATCGCGAGGTCGGCGGGCTGGACGATGACGCTCATGTCGGCTGCCCTTGATGACGCGGCCAAGGCGACCCGCCGTATGGGCGGTGCTGCTCCCTCTCCCGGGGGGGGAGGG
>NZ_VRVF01000029.1:0-56100 GCF_008040045.1 Methylobacterium sp. WL8
GGGCGCCGTCGAGGCCGGCGGCGGGGGCTGCTGCGCCAGGGCGGGCAGGCTCCCGCAGGCGGCGGCGGAGGCGGCAAGGAGGCCGGCGACGAGCGTGAGGCGAGGGCGGGTCAAGGCGGCGCTCCGGGGAAGGCAGTGGAGGCGAGGGCAGTGGAGGCAAAGGAAAAGGAGACAAGGGCGTCGAGGCTACGGCCGAGGCCGCCGCGAACCGAATCGGTACGGTCCCGTCTCGCCCGAAGGTAGTGACGAACACCGTCCTTCGCGAGGCCATGCACGCGCGTTCCGATCGCACGGTGCGCGGACGCGGCGGATCTGCCACGCCCCTCGCGCCGGAGGCCGGCCTTGCCATATACGGTGCTCCGACGGGCTCTCGGACGACGCCCGGCCCCCACCCCCGCGACGACGCGGTTCGAACCACCATGGCCGCATGAGCGCACTCGCCCACAGACGCTTCCTGAAGATGCACGGCGCCGGCAACGCGATCGTGGTGCTGGACCTGCGCGGCACCGACATCCGCGTCGCCCCCGAGGAGGCGCGCGCCATCGCCGCCGATCCGGCCTCGAGCTTCGACCAGCTGATGGTGCTGCACGATTCCGCGAGCCGCGGCGCCGACGCGTTCATGCGGATCTACAACACCGACGGCTCGGAATCGGGCGCCTGCGGCAACGGCACCCGCTGCGTCGCCTACGCGATGCTCGACGACCCGGCCATGGCGCGGCCCGTCGAGACCGGGCGGCTGGTGCTGGAGACGGTCGCCGGCCGCGTCGAGGTCAAGCGCGTCGCCGAACGCTCCTTCACCGTCGACATGGGCCGCCCGCGCCTCGCCTGGAACGAGATCCCGCTGCGCGATCCGTTCCCGGACACGCGGCGGATCGAGCTGCAGATCGGGCCGATCGACGACCCCATCCTGCATTCGCCGGGCGCGGTGAACATGGGCAACCCGCACGCGGTCTTCTTCACCGATCGCGACCCCGACACGTTCGACCTCGGGCAGATCGGCCCGATGCTGGAGAACCATCCGATCTTCCCCGAGCGCGCCAACATCTCTGTGGCGCAGGTCCGGGGGCGGGAGGCGATCAAGCTCCGGGTCTGGGAGCGCGGCGCCGGCTTGACGCTGGCCTGCGGCACCGCCGCCTGCGCCGCCGTCGTCGCCGCCTCGCGCCTCAGGATGATCGGCCGGCAGGCCACCGTGAGCCTGCCCGGCGGCGACCTGTTCGTGGAGTGGCGCGCCGACGACCACGTGCTGATGACCGGCCCGGTCTTCCTCGTCGCCGAAGGCCGGTTCGCACCCGCCCTGTTCGCCCAGGACGCCGCCTGATGGCGGTCGAGACGCTGACCTTCGGCTGCCGGCTGAACACGGTCGAGGCCGAGGTGATGCGCGGCCTTGCGGAGCCAGGAGCGCATGGGCGCGACCGCGTCGTGGTCAACACCTGCGCCGTCACCACGGAAGCCGGGAGGCAGGCGCGCAAGGCGATCCGCCGCCTGCACCGCGAGCGGCCCGACGCCGAGATCGTCGTCACCGGCTGCGGCGCGCAGATCGAGACCGCCGCCTACGCCGCGATGCCCGAGGTCGCCCGGCTGGTCGGCAACGGCGACAAGCTCTCGCCCGCGGCCTGGCGGCCGGACGCGAAAGGTGCGCGCGACGCGGTCGGCGACGTGTTCGCCGCCCGGCACGCCGAGCCGACGCGGATCGCGGGCGTGGCCGGGCACACCCGCGCCTTCGTGCCTGTGCAGAACGGCTGCGACCACCGCTGCACCTTCTGCGTCATCCCGTTCGGGCGCGGGCATTCGCGCTCGGTGGCGCCCGACGCGGCGATCGCGCAGGTCCGGCGCATCGTCGCCCACGGTGGGCGCGAGGTCGTGCTGACCGGCGTCGACCTCACCGCCTACGGCCGCGACTTCTCGAACGCTGGCGAGAGCCTCGGCACGCTGGTCCTGGCGATCCTCGCCGCGGTGCCGGAGCTGTCGCGCCTGCGCCTGTCCTCGATCGATTCGATCGAGGCCGACGACACCCTGATGCGGGCGATCGGCGACGAGCCCCGGCTGATGCCGCACCTGCACCTGTCGCTCCAGGCCGGCGACGACCTCGTGCTCAAGCGGATGAAGCGCCGGCATGGGCGCGCCGACGCGATCCGCTTCTGCGACGCGGTGCGGCGCCTGCGGCCGGACGCGGTGTTCGGCGCCGACCTCATCGCCGGCTTCCCGACCGAGACCGAGGACCAGTTCGCCCGCTCCCTCGACCTCGTCGCGGAATGCGGGCTGACGCATCTCCACGTCTTCCCGTACTCGCCCCGCCCGGGGACGCCGGCCGCGCGGATGCCGCCGGTTGCGCCCGAGGTCGTCCGCGCCCGCGCCGCGCGCCTGCGTGCGGCGGGCGAGGCGGCCCTCCTCCGCCACCTCGACGGCGAGGTCGGCCGGTCGCACCGGGTGCTGGCGGAGCGCGGCGGCGTCGGCCGCACCGAAGGGTTCACGCCGGTGCGGATCGCGGCGGAGCCCGGCACGATCCTCGACGTGACGATCGCCGGGCACGACGGCCGCGCGCTGCTGGCCGCCTGATCGCAAGCGAACCGGCGCGTGGCCGCCCCGGTCCGAGGGTCACCCGGCCCAGCCGCAGGCCGACAGCCCGTCCCGCATGTGCTCGGGTGCCGGCGCCTCGGCGACCACGGGCGGCTTCTTCGGGTAGAGCGGCAAGGCGAGGCCGCGCGCATGCAGTTGCAGGCCGGGGCCGCCGTGGCGGGCCGCGGTGCCGTAGATCGGATCCCCGACGATCGGGAACCCCGATGCGGCGCAGTGCACCCGGAGCTGATGGGTGCGGCCGGTGACCGGGATCAGCTCGAGCCAGGCCTGGCTCGCGGACCGACCGAGCACGCGCCAGCGCGTCGTCGACGGGTCGCCGGCCGGGTCGGCCTTCATCCACCACGAGCGTGGATCGCTCGACCGCCGTGCGAGCGGCAGGTCGATCTGGCCCTCGTCGTCCGGGGGCGCACCCTCGACCAGCGCCCAGTAAGTCTTCCGCGCCTGCGCGTTGGCGAACAGCTTGTTGAGGCGCGCCAGCGCCTGCGCATGACGCCCGAGGGCTAAGCAGCCGGAGGTGTCGCGGTCGAGCCGGTGCGCGGCCTCCGGGCGCCGCGGCAGGCCGAAGCGCAGGCCGTCGAGGTGGTCGGTCAGGGTCTCGCCGCCCTTGGGCCCCGGATGCACCGGCAAACCCGCGGGCTTGTCGATGACGAGGACCAGGGCATCGCGGTAGAGCAGGCGCGCGCCTATGTCAGACGAGAATGCGGCAGGCGACGACATGCCTCCCGGCTAACGGTGCCGGGGCGCGGGAGCAAGGACGACATGAGCCAAGACGAGAAGCCGGGCTGGTTCGGCCGCCTGTTCGGGCGCAAGGGCGCGACCGAAGCCCCCGAGCCGCCGCCGGACTCGCCCGCCTCCCCGGCGGAAGGGCAGCCGGACTTCGCCACGGCTGCCGACGACGTGGCGCACGTGCCGCTGCCGCCGGCCGAGCCGTCGCCGGTCGACCCCGAGCGGAACGCGGTGCCCGACGAGATCGAAGGCGCCGACCTTCAGCCGATCGCGGGCGAGCCCGAGACGCCCCCCTCCGGCACCGCCGGCGACGACCCGGCCCGCGGCGCCGAGCCTGCCGACACCACGACGGTCGCCCGCGAGCCGGTGACCGCGCCCGACGCTGGGCCTGAGGCCGGCGCCGGCGCGCCGGACATCCAACCGGTCGACGTCGCGGCCGCGCTCGCTCACGACGCCCTCGCCGACGACGAGACGGCATCGGAGCCGGCGTCGGAGAAGCGCGGCTGGTGGACCCGGCTGACCTCGGGGATGAAGCGGACCTCGTCGGCCCTGTCCGACCGGGTCACCGGCCTGTTCACGAAGCGCAAGCTCGACGCCAACACCTTGGAGGACCTGGAGGACGCGCTGATCCAGGCCGATTTCGGCGTCGAGACCGCGACGCGGATCTCGGATGCCGTGGGCAAGGGCCGCTACGAGAAGGGCATCTCCCCCGACGAGGTCCGGGCGATCCTGGCGACCGAGGTCGAGCGGGCGCTGGAGCCGGTGGCCAAGCCCCTGGTCGTCGATCCCACCAAGAAGCCGTTCGTGATCCTGATGATCGGCGTGAACGGCGCCGGCAAGACCACGACGCTGGGCAAGCTGTCGCTCAGCCTTAAGGCGGAGGGCCGCTCGGTGATGCTGGCGGCGGGCGACACCTTCCGCGCCGCCGCGATCGAGCAGCTGAAGGTCTGGGGCGAGCGCACCGGCACGCCGGTGGTGAGCGGGGCGCAGGGCGCGGACGCGGCGGGGCTGGCCTTCGACGCCCTCAAGCGCGCGAAGGCCGAGGGCACCGACGTGCTCCTGATCGACACCGCCGGCCGGCTGCAGAACAAGGCCGGGCTGATGGCGGAGCTGGAAAAGATCATCCGCGTGCTGCGCAAGAGCGATCCCGAGGCGCCGCATGCGACGCTGCTGGTTCTCGACGCCACCGTCGGCCAGAACGCCCTGTCCCAAGTCGAGCTGTTCTCGAAAGCCGCGCCGGTCTCGGGGCTGGTGATGACCAAGCTCGACGGCACAGCCCGCGGCGGCATCCTGATCGCGCTGGCCGCGAAGTTCGGCCTGCCGGTGCACTTCATCGGCGTCGGCGAGGGCGTCGACGACCTGGAGCCGTTCGCGGCGCGCGACTTCGCGCGGGCGATCGCGGGGCTGGAGAAGGGCTGACGCCCGACGCGGACCGAACGGCCTGCAGTGCAGTCGCGGGTCGTCAGCAGGTCGCCGTCGCGCCGGGTGCCGCCTCCGAAAGGTCGAGCCCTTCGACCAAGGCATCGAACACCGCGCGACAGCGGGCGTTCGTCTTCAGGTCCTCGTGCATCACGATCCAGAGGGGCAGCGTCAGGGTGATCGCGGGCAGGACGCGCACCAGCGCCGGGTCGCGCCCGGCGATCGCCACCTGGCAGATGCCGATGCCGAACCCTGACCGGATCGCGGCGACCTGGGCGAGGTTGCTGTCGGCCCTCAGAGCGAACGTGCGCCGGTCGAGCGGCGGCAACCGGGCGGCCATGGCCCGAAGCGCCGGGGTCTCGGTGTCGTAGCCGATCACGTCATGGGCTGAGAGGTCGCCGATGGCGGCCGGCGTCCCGGCTCGGTCCAGGTAGTCGCGGTGGGCGTGGAACCCGAGATCCACCGGCGGCAGGCGGCGCGCCAGCAACGCCCCCTGGGTCGGCTCGACCATGCGGATCGCGATGTCCGCCTCGCGCGCGAGCAGGTCGCCGACCACGTCCGAGAGCGCCAGCTCGATCGCCAGAGCGGGATGCGCCCGCCTGAGCCGGGTCAGGATCGGCGGCAAGTGCTCGACGCCGACGACGTCGCTCGCCGTGATCCGCACCGTCCCGGCGAAGTCGCCCTGGGCGCCGCTGGCGGCCCGCAGCAACGCGGCGGCGGTCGTCGCCATGGTCCGCGCGTGCGGGCGCAGCGACACCGCAAGCTCGGTCGGTTCGAGCCCGCGCTGCGACCGCACGAACAGGTCGGCGCCCAGCGCCGACTCCAGCGCATCCACGTGGCGGGCGACGGTCGGTTGCGTCGTCCCGAGCGCACGCGCGGCTGCCGACAGCGAGCCAGCGTCGAGCACGGCGAGCAGAGTGCGATAGAGCGCCCAATCGGGATCGTGGTTCATCCGTTTGCGTATAGCAGGACCACGGACTTAGCCAATTTTCGATGTGCCCGCCGAGGTGCATCGTCCTGCCTTCAGCGATGAGGGACAGGACGATGACGCAGCAGATCACGATCTTCGGCTACGGCGCGGTCGGGCGGCCGATCGCCGAGCGGCTGGCCGCACGCGGAGACCGCGTGCGGGTCGCAACCCGCACACGCCCGGCGGACCTCCAGGCCGGCGTCGAGCATCAGGTCTGCGACGTCCTGAATCCTGCCGACGTGCGGCGCGCGCTCGACGGGTCGGCGCAGGCGGTACTCGCGGTCGGCTTCCCCTACGACGCGCGGGTGTGGCGGACGGCCTGGCCGCGAACGATGCACGCCGTGGTCGAGGGCTGCGCCGAGGCGGGGGCGCGGCTGGTCTTCATCGACAACCTCTACCAACTCGGGCCGCAGACGGCGCCGCGCACCGAGGACATGCCGCTGACCGCAGGCGGCGAGAAGCCGGCGATCCTGGCCGAGGTCACCCGGATCTGGCAGGGAGCGCGAGCCCGCGTGCCGGTGGCGGCCCTGCGCTGCTCCGATTTCTACGGACCCGGCGTCGCCAACTCCCATCTCGGCGCCTTCGCATTCGGTGCGCTGGCGAAGGGCCGGCCGGCGCAATTGCTCGTGCCGGCCGACACGGCGCACGACTTCGCCTACGTCCCGGACGTCGCGCGGGCGGCTTTGCTGCTTCTCGACGCCCCCGACGCGGATTTCGGGCAGGCCTGGAACGTTCCGTGCGCGCCGACGCGGAGCCCGCGCGCCCTGCTGACGATGGGCGCCGGCGTGCTCGGCAAGCGGCTCAGGCTGTGGGCCGTCCCCTTCGCGATGCTGCGGCCGCTCGGGCTGGTCTACCGCTTCGCGCGCGAGGTGGCCGATGTCGGATTCACCTGGGATCGTGCCTACGTGATCGACGGCGGCAAGTTCGCCCGCCGCTTCGGCTTCGTGCCGACCCCGTTCGAAGTGGGCGTGCCGGCCACCGTCCGCCGTTTCGCCGAGGCGCGTTGACGGGGGCGAGGACACGATGGCGCAGGGCCGGCCGGCATCCGGCCCGTGCCGGCAGCCCCGGTGGACCGCACCCGTCGTCATCGATACAGACGCATCGACGCGATGGGCCCGTTCCGGCTCCCTGGCCAGCATGATGCAGATCGAATCCGTACCCCCGCGCCGACACCTCGCGCCGCTCCCCAAGCTGGCGCTCGAACTCGGGCCGCTGGTGATCTTCTTCCTCGGCAACGCCTACGCCGAGCGCTTCGGCGTAGACCCCGACCAGAAGCTGTTCGTGGCGACCGGGGTGTTCATCGTGGCGACCGTCGTGGCGCTCGCCGTGCACTTCGCCCTGGTGCGCCGGCTGCCGATCATGCCGATGGTGTCGGGCGTGGTGGTCGTCGTCTTCGGCGGGCTGACGCTCTACCTGCAGGACAAGACCTTCATCATGGTGAAGCCCACCATCGTGAACACGCTGTTCGGCCTGGTGCTGCTCGGCGGCCTCGCCTTCGGCAAGTCCCTGCTCTCGGTGGTGCTCGACTCGGTGTTCTCGCTCACCGACGAGGGCTGGCGGAAGCTGACCTTCCGCTGGGGGCTGTTCTTCCTGGCGCTCGCCGTGCTCAACGAGGCGGTGTGGCGGACGCAGAGCGAAGATTTCTGGGTGAACTTCAAGGTGTTCGGCATCATGCCGCTCACCGTCGTGTTCGCGCTCGCCCAGACGCCGCTATTGACCCGCTACGAGCGCAGGAAGTCCGACGTGTAACGGCGCGCAGGTTCTCGCGCAGAGACAGCCCCGACGGCGTCGGCCGGCGGCAAGCGCGACCGCGCGCCGCCGCCGGTGCGGCGGACGGCCCGCCAGGGCCAACGAAGAATTTCCTTCCTACTTCGCGGCTACCTTGCCGGCCGCGCGGATCTTGGCGATCACCTCGGCGAGATTTTCCGGGGTGACGATACCGACGAGCTTGTCGCGGATCACGCCGTCCGGGCCGATGATGAAGGTCTCGGGCACGCCGTAGACACCGAAATCGATGCCGACGCGGCCGGTCTCGTCGTGGCCCACCGCCTGGAACGGCACGCCGTTGCGCGTCAGGAACCGGCGTCCGTTCTCGGCGGCGTCCTTGTAGTCGATCCCGACGAGCCGGATGCCGGGCTCGCGCGCCAAGCGCATCAGCATCGGATGCTCGACCTGGCACGGCGCGCACCACGAGGCCCAGACGTTGAGCACCGTGACGCCGCCCTTCAGGTCGGCGCTCGACAGGCCGGGCACCGGCTTGCCGTCGGCGGTGAGGCCGGCCACCGCCGGCAGGGTGAAGCTCGGCACCGGCTTGCCGATCAGCGCCGAGGGGAGGGCGGCTGGGTCGGCGCCGGAGCGCAGGCGCAGGAAGAACACCGCCGCCAGCACCGCGAAGGCCAGCACCGGGACGACGACGAGGAGCGAGCGGCGGACCGGCTCCGGAGGGGTCTCGACGCTCACCGGCGATCCTCCGCCTGGAGCTGGGACAGCGCCCGCCGCTGCGCGCGCCGGTCGCGGACCGCGTTGAGCACGAGCCCCGCCATCACCAGCGCGGTGAAGGCGTAGGAGGCGAGAATGAAGCCGCCGTGGCTGCCGAGGTCGAGACTCATGCGTTTATGAAATCCGAAGGAGCTTGTGCAGAAGCGCGCTCATGCCTGCGCCGCCCGCTCGAGGGCGGCGACGTCCAGCTTGACCATGGTCTGCATGGCCGCGAAGACGCGGGCCGAGACGGCGGGGTTGGGGTCGGCCAGGAGGCGCGGCAGCACCTCCGGCACGATCTGCCAGGGCACGCCCCAGCGGTCGCGAAGCCAGCCGCACATGATGGCGCCGCCCCCGTCGGCGATGAGGCCCGCCCAGAGCCGGTCGACCTCCGCCTGGTCGGCGCAGGCGACCGAGATCGAGGCCGCCATGCCGTACTCGGCCGGCGTGCCGCCGTTCAGCGCCTGAAAACTCTGGCCGCCGAGGGTGAAGGCGACGAGGATCGCATCGCCGGCCGCCCCGCCCGGCCACGCGCCCGGCGCGCGCTGGATGCGGTCGATGCGCGAGTCCGGAACGAGGTCGACGTAGAGGCGGACCGCCGCCTCCGCGTCGGTGCCGAACCACAGGCAGGTGCTCGCTTTCGTCGGGCTCGCCTTGGTCATCAGCCGCATCTCCCTTGCGGACGGCGCGTCCGCGATCAGACCGCCTGGCCGAGGGGCAGGGCGCGACCGGCCTCGGAGGCCGTCACGGTCGAGCCGGCGTCGAGGCGCTCCGCCTCGCGGATCGTCAGCGTCCGCACGCGGCGGCGCATGATCTCGGTGCGCATCGCGTAGAGGTGCAGAGTGGTGCCGCCGAGGGTGGCGGCACCGATCATCACCAGCAGCGGGTAGAGCATCGACGGGTCGATGGTCGAGCCGCCCATGCGCAGGATCGAGGCCGGCTGGTGCAGAGTCGACCACCAGTTCACGGAGAACTTGATGATCGGCAGGTTGATCGCGCCGACGAGCGTCAGGATCGCGACGGAGCGGGCGGCCCGGTTCGGATCCTCCATCGTCCGCCACAGGGCAATGATGCCGCAATAGATCAGGAACAGGATCAGCATCGAGGTGAGCCGCGCGTCCCAGACCCAGTAGGTGCCCCACATCGGCTTGCCCCAGAGCGAGCCGGTGACGAGGCAGATCAGGGTGAAGGCCGCCCCGATCGGGGCTGCGGCGCGCTGCGCCACGTCGGCGAGCGGATGGCGCCAGACCAAGGTGCCGATCGCCGACAGGCTCATCGAGCCGTAGAAGAACACCCCGAGCCAGGCCGCAGGCACGTGGATGAACATGATCCGCACGGTCTCGCCCTGCTGGTAGTCTGGCGGGGCGACGAACCACGACAGGTACAGCCCGAGCGCGAGGATCGCGGTCGAGATCGCGGCGAGCCACGGCACCAGCGTGCCGGACCAGCGCATGAAGTGGCTCGGGTTGGACAGGCGCGTCCAGAGGGGCGTCGACATGGGCCATGTCTTAGCGCGGGGTGCGGTGCAGCGGCAATGCGCACGTCTGGCGCAGGGGGACGCCGAGCTGGAGGCCGCCGAGCTCAGGCGTAGCGCCACCGGCATTGCAGGATCTCGACGGCCTGCGTCTCACCATGGCCGCCGACCCGGTAGACGAGGCGGTGGGAGCCGGTGATCCGCCGAGACCACCATCCGCTCAGGTTGCCGCGCAGTGGCTCGGGTTTGCCGATGCCGGTGAACGGCGTCCGCCGGACCTCGCGGATCAAATCGTTGATGCGCTTGAGGGTTGCGGGGTCGGATGCCTGCCAGAACAGGTAATCTTCCCAGGCGTGGTCGGCCCAGAGGAGCTTCACCCCTCGATCAGATCGTGTTCGGACCCGCCACCGGCCTCGATCTGGGCGGCGGCTTCGAGAAGCCGCTTCGCGTTGGCCGGCGTGCCGAGGAGATGGAGCGTCTCGCGCAGCTGATCGAGTTCTGCGAGCGGCAGAATCACGAGAGGCTCGTGGTTCTGCCGCGTGACGACCAGTTCCGATCGGTCGTTCTCAACCTGGTCGAGATGCGCGGCGAAGTTCCGCCGAAGCTCGGTCAAGCCGACTTGCGCCATGACAACCATCCGATCTGTACAGGAGAACGTACATATCGCGCGATGATGCCACGGCGCAAGGTCGAGCGCGGAAGGATCGTGCTTCGCGGACCCGGAAGCCCGTCGGCGTTCAGGCGCCCCGGATCATTCGCACTCGGAAAGGACGAGCTTGCAGTTCGGACACTTGTCGAAGGCCATCTCCTTGGCGGCGGCCTCGGTGCGGCCCCAGCCGACGCCGTAGGTGGTGCGGTTGGAGACGTAGGCGCCGCAGCTGTCGAAGCGGGCCACGACCTTGCAGTTGTCGTTGCCCATCTTGGCGCATTGCCGCATCGCGGCGGCGCCGGCGGCCTCGCGCGAATCGCCCCAGCCGATGCCGTAGCCCTCGTCGCCGGCCTTCTGGCCCTCTTCGGTGTCCACGGCGAAGGCGCCGGCGGCGGCGGCGGGTGCGGTCGCGAGAAGCGCCAGGAGCAGCGCGGACATCAGGGTCTTCATCGGTACGTCCCCATCGAATCTGACAGGGCGGGCGAACCCTTCGCGCCGCCCCTGCAGGACGTCTGATAAGGCAGTGCGGCGCAAAGGAAATTGCACCTCCGTTCCGATCTCTTGCCTCAGCGTCCCGGGCTCATTCCGACCAGCGCAGGGCCGCCGCCGCGGCGAAGGTCCCGACCAGGGCCGCGATCAGGCTGAGGCCGGTCAGGATCATCAGCGGGGTCGCGAAGGGCACGGTGCCACCGAGCGCCGACTGCGCCGCCGAGACGCCGAAGATCAGCGTCGGGATCATCAGGGGCAGCACCAGCACGGCGAGGATCAGGCCGCCCCGACGGATCGAGGCGGTGAGCGCGGCGCCCACCGCACCCACGAAGGTGAGCGCCGGCGTGCCCACGAGCAGCGTCAGCGCGGTCGCGGCCATGGCGGTGCCGTCCAGCGCCACCAGCAGCCCGAACAGCGGCGAGGCCAGCGCCAGCGGCAGCCCGGTGGTGAGCCAGTGCGCGATCACCTTGGCCAGCACCACGAGTTCGAGCGGAACCGGGGCCGCGGTCATCAGGTCGAGGGAGCCATCCTCCTCGTCGGCCTGGAACAGGCGGTCGAGTCCGATCAGCGTCGCCAGCACCGCCGAGAGCCACAGGATCGCCGGGCCGATCCGCGAGAGCAGGTTGAGGTCGGGGCCGAGCGCGAACGGCACCAGCGCGACGATCATCAGGAAGAAGACCAGCGACAGCATGCCCGACCCGCCGACGCGGGAGGCCAGCGTCAGGTCGCGGGCGACGAGGGCGACGAGGATGCGGATCACGCCCAAACCTCCTCCGAGTCGGCCGCCGGCTCGGGCGCCCGCGGCGCGGCCTGCGCGATGTGGAGGTTGCGCGCGTCGTCGAGGCCGAGGGCCTGGTGGGTGGCGGCGATGACGAGGCCGCCCGCCGCCCGATGCTCGGCCATCAGCCCGGCGAGCACGCCCTGCGACGCGGTGTCGAGGGCCGCCGTCGGCTCGTCGAGAAGCCAGAGCGGGCGGGCGCAGACGAGGAGGCGGGCGAGCGCCACCCGGCGCCGCTGCCCGGCGGACAGGTAGGCGACCGGCAGGTCCAGGGCGTGGGCGAGGCCGAGCCGGTCGAGCGCCGCCCGCGGGCTCAGCCGCTTCGTCCCCAGTAGGCTTTGGGCGAAGGCGAGGTTCTCGGCCGCCGTCAGGCTGCTCTTCAGCCCGTCGCGATGGCCGACCGCGTGCAAGCATTCGGGAAGCGCCGCTTCGCCCATGTCGTGGACGGTGAGGCGCCCGGAATCCGGCCGCAGCCGCCCGGACAGGATCGCGAGCAGGCTCGACTTGCCCGCCCCGTTGCGGCCGGTGACGGTGATCGCTTCGCCCGGACCGATCGCGAAGGACAGCCCGGAGAAGATCCTTCGCCCCGAGCGGCGGCAAGTGAGGGCGTCAACGGTCAGCCGCACGAAGGTTGCCTGTTCAGGAGGTGAAACGTCTCGATTTAACGGTAGACGGCCCGGCGGTGGCCGATCCGAACGGTCTCGTCCTCGATCGATGCAATGATCCGATAGTCGCCGACCCGATATTTCCAGAGGCCGCCCAGCCGCGAACCCTTCAGCGCTTCACCGAGGCTTCGCGGATCGTTCGAGGGCGATAGGCGGTCCTGAAGAAAGCGGAGAATCCGCGTGGTTGTCTCTCGGTCGAGCTTGTCGAGTTCGCGTTCCGCGGACCGTTCGAACTCAATCCGCCAAGCCATATCGGTCCATAACCGCCCGCAGGGGAACGGCCTGGCTCTCGCCGCGCTGCAGGGCTGCGACCCGGCTCTCCGCGATCTCGACGTCCTCGATCTCGTCGAGATGGTCCTGGATCGCCTCGCGCACGTGGTCGTCCGCGCTGCGGCCGGTGCGTCTGGCCAGGGCGTCGAGGCGGCGTTCGATCTCCGGCGGCAAGTCGAGGGCGAGCATGGCAGTCTCCAGCGCGCGCAAGGCTTACGATGGCGGCGCGCATCCGTCCATTCGCCCTGCCGCGTCCTGCGATCACGATGAAGCCCGCGGCCCCCGCGCCGCCTTGCCCGGTTGCGCGAGGCGGCGGAGCCGCGCAACCTCCCCCGTCCCGGGGCAAGCGGCGTTCCGCGATCTTGGGACGCCGGGACGCACCGCCGACACGGAGGATGTCGCCATGACCAAGCCCTCGCACTCCGCGAAGCTTCGCGTGAACGATCCGCAAGCCCGGACGGAAGCCGAGATGGCCCAAGACCCCGATGCGGTCGCCGGCCGCGCGATCGTGGAGGCGCGGGTCGCGCTCTGCACCCGGGACGAGCAGGCCGCGTTCTGGGCGGCGGTGCGGCGCTGCTTCGGCGGCCCGGCGCCGGAGGCCACCGCCTGAGCCGGGCGGAGAAGGCCGCGGGGGCGGACAGCCTCGCGGCACTGTCACCCGCGACACGGTAGCGGGCAGATTCGAATCGTTCTATACGGTCCCCAGGCTGCGCCGCGCGACCTTCGAGCGTCCAATTCGCTCCTCGCGCACCCTCCTGCCCGGGCACCCCCGGGGCGGCGCGCGCTCCCTGCGAGCGCAGTCAGGCCGAACACCGGTTTCGTGGCGCGGGTTATGCCTGCGCGTGTTCGACAAACGCCAGCGAGGATCAGACCAGCCGTGGCTTCACTCGACAGCTTCAAGTCCCGTCAGACGCTTACCGCGGCGGGCAAGACCTATACCTACTACTCGATCCCGGAGGCCGAGAAGAACGGCCTCGCCAACTCCACCGCCCTGCCGTTCTCGATGAAGGTGATCCTCGAGAACCTGCTGCGCTACGAGGACGACCGCTCGGTCAAGAAGGGCGACATCGAGGCGACCGTCGCCTGGGTCGACAACCGCGGCAAGACCGAGACCGAGATCGCCTTCCGCCCCTCGCGCGTGCTGATGCAGGACTTCACCGGCGTGCCGGCGGTGGTCGACCTGGCGGCCATGCGCGACGCCATGGTGGCGCTGGGCGGCGACCCCCAGAAGATCAACCCGCTGGTGCCGGTCGACCTCGTGATCGACCACTCGGTGATCGTCGACGAGTTCGGCACGCCGAAGGCGCTGTCGGACAACGTCGCGCTGGAATACGAGCGCAACGGCGAGCGCTACACCTTCCTCAAGTGGGGCCAGTCGGCGTTCGACAACTTCTCCGTGGTCCCGCCCGGCACCGGCATCTGCCACCAGGTCAACCTCGAATACCTGTCGCAGACCGTCTGGACGAAGAAGGTGGACGGGGCTGAGGTCGCCTATCCCGACTCGCTCGTCGGCACCGATTCGCACACCACCATGGTCAACGGCATGGCCGTGCTCGGCTGGGGCGTCGGCGGCATCGAGGCGGAAGCCGCGATGCTCGGCCAGCCGCTGTCGATGCTGATCCCCGAGGTCGTGGGCTTCAAGCTCTCCGGCAAGCTGCCCGAGGGCACCACCGCCACCGACCTCGTGCTCACCGTCACGCAGATGCTGCGCAAGAAGGGCGTGGTCGGCAAGTTCGTGGAATTCTACGGCCCCGGCCTCGACGCGATGGCGGTCGCCGACCGCGCCACCATCTCGAACATGGCGCCGGAATACGGCGCGACCTGCGGCTTCTTCCCGATCGACCGCAAGACCATCGACTTCCTGACGGTCACCGGCCGCACCGACGAGCGCATCGCCCTGGTCGAGGCCTACGCCAAGGCGCAGGGGATGTGGCGCGACGCCGACACCCCGGACCCGGTCTTCACCGACACCCTCGCCCTCGACATGGGCGACGTGCGGCCCTCGCTCGCCGGCCCGAAGCGCCCGCAGGACCGGGTGCTGCTCGACGCCGCCAAGCCCGGCTTCGCCGGCTCGATGGAGACCGAGTTCCGCAAGGCCGCCGACATCGCCAAGCGCTACCCGGTCGAGGGCGCGAACTACGACATCGGCCACGGCGACGTGGTGATCGCGGCGATCACGAGCTGCACCAACACCTCGAACCCGTCGGTGATGATCGGCGCCGGGCTGCTCGCCCGCAACGCCGTCGCCAAGGGCCTGCGCTCGAAGCCCTGGGTGAAGACGTCGCTGGCGCCCGGTAGCCAGGTCGTCGCCGAGTACCTCGAGAAGGCCGGGCTGCAGCAGCCGCTCGACGCGCTGGGCTTCAATCTGGTCGGCTTCGGCTGCACCACCTGCATCGGCAATTCCGGCCCGCTGCCGGCCGCGATCTCGAAGGCGATCAACGACAACGACGTGGTCGCCGCCGCCGTGCTCTCGGGCAACCGCAACTTCGAGGGCCGCGTGAACCCCGACGTGCGGGCGAACTACCTCGCCTCGCCGCCGCTCGTCGTCGCCTACGCGCTCGCCGGCTCGATGCAGATCGACATCACCACAGAGCCGCTCGGCGTCGGGTCGGACGGTCAGCCGGTCTACCTCAAGGACATCTGGCCGACGACGGCCGAGGTGGCGCAGTTCATCGAGGCGAACATCACCTCGGCGCTGTTCAAGTCGCGCTACGCCGACGTCTTCACCGGCGACGCGAACTGGCAGGGCGTCGAGGTCGTCGAGGCCGAGACCTTCGCCTGGAACGGCGGCTCCACCTACGTGCAGAACCCGCCCTACTTCGAGGGCATGACCATGGAGCCGGCCCCGGTCCAGGACATCCAGGACGCACGCATCCTCGGCCTGTTCCTCGACTCGATCACCACCGACCACATCTCGCCGGCCGGCAACATCCGCGCAGCCTCGCCCGCCGGCGAATACCTGCAGGAGCATCAGGTCCGGGTGCAGGACTTCAACCAGTACGGGACCCGGCGCGGCAACCATCAGGTGATGATGCGCGGCACCTTCGCCAACATCCGCATCAAGAACCAGATGGTGCGCGATCCCGCCGGCCAGGTGGTCGAGGGCGGCTGGACCCTGTTCCAGCCGTCGGGCGAGCGGATGTACATCTACGACGCGGCGCAGAAATACGCCGCCGAGGGGACGCCGCTCGTGGTCTTCGCCGGCAAAGAATACGGCACCGGCTCGTCGCGCGACTGGGCGGCCAAGGGCACCAAGCTGCTCGGTGTCCGCGCCGTCGTGGCCGAGAGCTTCGAGCGCATCCACCGCTCGAACCTCGTCGGGATGGGTATCGTGCCGCTGGTGTTCCAGGGCGAGACCTCGTGGTCCTCGCTCGGCCTCAAGGGCGACGAGACCATCACGATCAAGGGCATCTCGGGCGAGCTGAAGCCGCGCCAGACCCTGACCGCCGAGATCACGTCCGCCGACGGCACCAAGCAGGAGGTGCCGCTGACCTGCCGCATCGATACGCTGGACGAGCTGGAATACTTCCGCAACGGCGGGATCCTGCCCTACGTGCTGCGCTCGCTCGCGGCCTGAACCACGGGCCGGGCGGCCTTCGGGCCGCCCCGAACCGAAGCATCGTCAAGCCGCCGCGGGTTCGCCCCGCGGCGGCTTTTTCATGATCGTGGCCCGGCAGTTCAGGGCGCCGGCGGCGCCGCGTCGAAGGCCGCCGCGAAGGCGGCGCCCGGCCGCGCGGTGCAGCGGTCGACCCAGGCGTCGATCGCCGGCACGCCGGGCTTGCCGAACCACGCGAAGGGCGAGTGCAGCAGCAGGTCGGCCGCGGTGAAGCGGTCCCCGAGCAGGAACGGGCTGTCGCCGAGCGCCGAAGCCAGACGCGCCCGGGCCTCCGCGCCGCCTCGGAACGTCTGCCTCAGGAGCGGATGGTCCAGTCCGGCAGCCTCGACGATCAGCACCGGCTCCAGGACGCCGGCGTACCAGGCGAGCCATCCGAGGTAGGCGCCGCGCTGCCTGTGCCCGTGGGGGATGGCGAGCCCCGACTTCGGGAACAGGTCGGCGAGGTGCTGCACGATGGCGCTCGACTCGCGCACCAGCGTGCCGTCGTCGTCGAGCAGCGGCACCTTGCCCTCGGGATGCGGGTTGGCCGGGTCGCGAGCCCCCGATCCGTCCGTGCGCGGGATCGTCACCCGCTCGATGCGCACGTGATCCAGTGCATGGAGCTCCTTGAGCAGGGCGACGATGCGGGTCGATCGGCTGTTGGGGGAATGATAGAGCGTGATCATGGCGGGCTCCTGCTGGCGGGTCGGCAGGGGATGGTCTAGCCAGGTCCACCTGCCAGTTTCCGTCAGTTGCACGATGGCCCGAGCCGACCGGCTGCTTCGATTGCTCCACGCGATGCGCGTCCTGCCGGCGCCGGTCACGGCGGCCCGGCTCGCCGAGGAGACCGGCGTGTCGCTGCGCTCGATCTATCGCGACATCGACAGCCTGCGCACCGCCGGAGCCGGGATCGAGGGCGAGCGCGGCTACGGCTATCGCCTCGTCGAGGACGTCGCGCTGCCGCCGCAGACCTTCGACCGGATCGAGATCGAGGCGCTGGTGCTGGGTCTCGGCGAGGTCCGGCACATGGGCGACCCGGCGCTCGCGGAGGCCGCCGCCTCGGTCCTGGCCAAGGTTGCGGCGACCCTGCCAGACCGGCGCGAGCAGCACCTGCTTCACGCCGTCTCGCAGGTCCGCCGGTTCGGGACGCGCTATCCGGCGACCGTCGACATGGCAGCGATCCGGTCCGGGTGCTGGCGCGAGGAGGCGGTGACCATCCGGTACGCGGACAAGGACGGGGCGACGAGCGTCCGCACGATCCTGCCGCTCTCCATCGTCTACCTCGACGACAAGATGACGGTGCTCGCCTGGTGCTGCCTGCGCGAGGCGTTCCGCATGTTCCGGGCAGACCGGATCGCGGGGGCGGAGCCGGCCGGCACCAGCTTCCGCCCGCGACGGGTGACGTTGCTGCGCAGCTACCTCGCCGAGCTGCGCCGACGGGGATGACGGGCGACTCGGAAACAAAAATAGATTGCGCGCAAGGGTGTTTTGCGGTCGTTGGCGCCCCATAACCCTCCGGTCACGACAACCGGAGCGCTACATGAAGACCTTCACCACACTCGCCGTCGCCGGCCTGATGACCCTGTCCGGCGCCGCCTTCTCCGCCCAGGCGCTGGAGCGCGTCCGCGGCACGATCGAGAAGGCCGACGGCGGCATGGTCACGATCAAGACCGTCGACGGGGCCACCGAGACCGTCGACGTCGGCGGCGCCAAGTTCGCCTGGGTCGTGAAGTCGAGCCTCGACCAGATCAAGGACGGCGTCTTCATCGGCACGGCGACCAAGGGCGAGAACCCGATGACGGCGCTCGAGGTCGTGCTGTTCCCCGAGTCGATGCGCGGCACCGGCGAGGGCCATTACGGCTGGGATTCGATCGCCGACCAGACCGCCGCGGGCGGCGCGGCGGTGAAGAGTTCGATGACCAACGGCACGGTCAAGGCCGAGTCCGGCGCGCCGCGCGTCAAGAGCGCGATGACCAACGGCACCGTGAAGGCCGACACGGCCGGCGCCTCGGGCACCAAGACGCTCACCGTCGGCTATGGCAAGGACGGCGCGGCCAAGACCATCGAAGTGCCGCCGACCGCACCGATCGTCGCCTTCGAGCCCGCGGACAAGGCGATCCTCACCCCCGGCTCCAAGATCTTCGCCGTGGTCGACAAGGCCGGCTCGAAGATCGAGGGCAAGCTGATCGCCGTCGGCAAGGACGGCCTCACCCCGCCGATGTAATCGAACCGAGTCCGGCGGCACGCAGCTCCGTGCCGCCGAAGTCGTCGCAAAACGGCCGCGGGATCTCGGATCCCGCGGCCGTTCGTATGTCAGGGAGCCTTCGCGTCGGCGCCGACCGTGAACTCGCGCCACAGCAGCATCAAAGCGGCCATCACCGCCGGGCCGAGGAACAGGCCGAGGAGGTGGAAGGTCTCGACCCCGCCGAGGATGCCGAGCAGCACCCACAGGAACGGCAGCTTGGTGGTGCCGCCGATGAGCGCCGGGCGCACGAAGTGGTCGGCCACGAACGTCACGACGAAGCCCGCGACGGCCACGATCACCGCCGCCTTCACCGAGCTCGCCGCCACGAGCAGCAGCGCCGCGATGGCGATGGCGAGCGCCGCGCCGAACGGAATCATCGCGGCGACCGCGGTGAACGCGCCGAGCAGCACCGGGTGCGGCACGCCGGCGAAGTAGTAGACGATGCCGAGGACGACGCCCTCGCCGAGGCCGACGAGGACGAGGCCGTCGACGGTGCCGTGCACCGAGGCGACCATCTGTCGGCCGACCCGCTCGCCGCGCGGCCCGAACAGGCGGTTGCACGCCACGAGGACCTGGTCGCGGATGGTGCGGCCGTCGCGGAACAGGAAGAACAGGGCGACGAGGCTGAAGCCGAACAGCACGACGCGATGCACCACCTCCTTGCCGACGTTGCGCGACACCCCGATCACGGAATCGTTGTCGAGCTTGCGCAGCAGGTCGGAGCCGGCGTCGGGATGGCTGAGGTTGGCGCTCCACCAAGCGGACGCCTGGGCCGCGCCGTAGGGCAGGTGATTGATGACGTCCGGCACGGGGACGCCGTCCTTCTCGGCCGTGCGCACGAAGTCGAGCACGTCGTGCGCCTCGCGGGCCGCCTGGACGCCGAGGATGACGAGCGGCGCGAGGAAGACGAGGGCGACGAGGAGCGTCGCCACGAGCGGAAGCACGACGTTGTGGCCGCCGGGGGGAAACCGCCGTTCGGCGCGCGCGTAGAGCGGCCACAGCGCGATCGCCAGCACCACCGCCCAGGCGAGCGCCGGCAGGAAGCCGGACAGGATCCAGAGGCCGAGCGCCGACAGCGCCAGCACGAGCGCCACGCGGGCGATCCCCTGGCCGCGCGCCTTCTCCACCGGCGGGAGCGGCGGGGCGCGGTCCGGCGGCGCGTGGTCGGTACGAAGCGTCTGGTCCATCAGGCGGGTCCTCCGGCGCGATCCGCCGCGCGCTCATGTAGGCCGCCGTGGGACCTTTGCCATCCGGCGAAGCCCGCCTGAAGGGCCACATGGTTGCCGGGCCGAACCCCCTCGTGTAGAGGTCGCGGCCACTTGACGGGGCGGCGCAGGGCGCCCTCCGCCACCGGGCCGTGCGGATGGGGGCGCCGCGTCGAGCATCGGCGGCGGCCCGTCTCACCCATCCCGATTCGGCGAGAACGCATGTCAGACCAGCCCAGCACCGGCACCGCCACCTTCGAGCGCGTGGCCGACATCATCGCCGACACCGCCGACATCCCGCGCGAGAAGATCACGCCCGAGAGCCACGCGATCGACGACCTCGGCATCGACAGCCTCGCCTTCCTCGACATCGCCTTCGCCGTCGACAAGGCGTTCGGGATCAAGCTGCCGCTGGAGCGCTGGACCCAGGAGGTCAACGAAGGCAAGGTCCCGGCCGAGGAGTACTTCGTGCTGAAGAACCTCTGCGCCCGCATCGACGCGCTGGTCGCGGAAAAGGCCGCCAAGGTCTGAGCCGACGCGAACGACCTTCCGAACACGCCTGCGGATCGGCAGCCCATGCGCCTCGAATACTTCGAGATGATCGATTCCGTGGTGAGCCTCGACCGCGCCGCCGGCCGGATCGAGGCCCTGGCCCAGGTCCCGACGGAGAGCCCGGTCTTCGAGGGGCACTTCCCCGGCCACCCTCTGGTGCCGGGCGTGCTGCTCACCGAGACCATGGCGCAGGCCTCGGGCTACCTCGTGCTCGCCCACCTGAACTTCGCGCAGATGCCGTTCCTGATGGCGGTGGACAAGGCGCGCTTCCGCTCCTTCGTCGGCCCCGGCGCGACGCTGACCGTGACCGCGAGCCTGGAGCACGACGGCTCGGGCTACGCGGTGACCAAGGCCGCGATCCGCCACGACGGCAAGCTCCTGGCCGACGCCGAGCTCCGCTTCCGCACCATGCCGTTCCCGGACGGGCTCGACGCCCTGATGCGCGCGCGCACCGCGAAGATCGGCCTCGTGATCGACGGGGATGCTCCGGGAGAAACCGAATGAGCCGCGCCGTCGTCGTCACCGGGATCGGCCTCGTCTCCTGCGTCGGCGAGGGCCTGGCCGCCCACCTCGACGCCCTCGACGCCGGCGCCGCGCCACGGACCGACGCGGCGACCTTCGCGCCGTATCCCGTCCACCCGGCTCCGGCGATCGCCTGGGACGGGCAGATCCCGAAGAAGTCCGACCAGCGCCAGATGGAGGCGTGGCAGCGCCTCGGCGTCTACGCCGCCGGCCTCGCGCTCGACTCGGCCGGGGTGAAGGACGACGCCGGGTTCAAGCAGGCGCTCCATCTCGTGGTCGCGGCCGGCGGCGGCGAGCGCGACTACGCGGTCGACGGGGCGATCCTCACCGGCCTGCGCGAGGCCGAGCACGCCGGCGCCTACCTCAACGATCGGCTGCAGAACGACCTGCGCCCGACGCTGTTCCTGGCGCAGCTCTCGAACCTCTTGGCCGGCAACATCGCCATCGTCCACGGCGTCACAGGCGCGTCGCGCACCTTCATGGGCGAGGAGGCCTCGGGCGTCGACGCGCTGCGCATCGGGCAGGCGCGGATCGCCTCGGGCCAGATCGACGCGATGCTGGTCGGCGGCTCCTACAGCGCCGAGCGGCCGGACGTGATGGTCGTCCACGAGATGGGCGGTTTCCTGCGCAAGCCCGACTACGCGCCGGTCTTCGACCGCGCGGATGCGCCGGGCTTCATCCTCGGCAGCTGCGCCGCCTTCCTGATGCTCGAATCCGCCGAGACCGCGGCTGCGCGCGGCGCCCGCGCGCTCGCGCGGCTCGGACCGGTGGCGAGCGATCGGACGCGGCGCGAGCCGGGCGGCGTCGCGACCAGCCTCGACGCCCTGTGGCGGCAAGCGGGCATCGCGCAGGCCGCGGCGATCGTCTCGGGCGCCACCGGCGTTGCGGCGATCACCGACGAGGAGCGCGCGCGCCTGTCGGTCCTGGCACCCGACCGGCCGGTCCACGCCCTCGGCGACCTGGTCGGCCATGGCCTCGAGGTGACGGCGCCGTTCGGCGCGGCCCTTGCGGCCGGGCTCGTGGCCGAGCGGGGCCTTGCCGAGGTCGCGGTGACCACCGTCGGCCACCGTCGCGGCGAGGGCGTGCTGCGGCTGACGTCCGCCTGAGCGGCGGTCTTCCAGACGCCCCTTCGACAAGTGTCACTCCCACCCGCCACCTCATCCTGAGGTGCCCGCCTTGGCGGGCCTCGAAGGAGGCCTCCAGCCGACGCGCGATCCCTGGAGGTCTCCTTCGAGGCGGCTTGCGGCCGCACCTCAGGATGAGGGGGGTGGACGGGAGTCGGCCGCCGCGGTCGGCGGGTTCGTCCCTTCTTGCCGTTCCTACTTCGCCGCCGTCGTCAGCGGGCAGCCGCTGGCCTCGGCGGTGGCGAAGGCCTCCGGGCCGGGCACCGTGGCGAGCTTCTTGTAGAGGTCCCAGTCGCCCTTCGACTCGGCGGGCTTCTTGACCTCGAACAGATACATGTCGTGGACCATGCGCCCGTTCGGCAGGACCTTGCCGCCCTTGGCGAAGACGTCGTCCACCGGCATCGTGTGCAGCAGCGTGTTGACCGCCTCGGTCTCGTCGGTGCCGGCGGCCTTCACCGCCTTCAGGTATTGCAGCACCGCCGAATAGGTGCCGACATGGATCATGTTCGGCATCTTGCCGGTGCGCTTCATGAAGCGCTGCCCGAACGCGCGGGTCTCGTCGGTGAGGTCCCAGTACCAGCCCTCGGTGAGGGTCAGCCCCTGCGCGACCTTGAGGCCGAGGCCCTTCACCTCGGCCAGGGTGAACAGCAGCGCCGCGAGCCGCTGCCCGCCCTCGACGATGCCGAACTCGGCCGCCTGCTTGATGCTGTTGGAGGTGTCGAGCCCGGCGTTGGCCAGGCCGATCACCTTGGCGCCAGACCCTTGCGCCTGCAGCAGGAACGAGGAGAAGTCCTGCGCCGAGAGCGGGTGGCGGACGTTGCCCAGGATCTTGCCGCCCTTCGAGGTGACGTAGCGGGCGATCTCGGCTTCCAGCGAGTAGCCGAAGGCGTAGTCGGCGGTCAGCATGAACCAGGTGTCGCCGCCCTGCTGCACCAGGGCGCCGCCGGTGCCGACGGCGAGCGCATGGGTGTCGTAGGCCCAGTGGTAGCCGTAGGGGGTGCAGGCCTTGCCGGTGAGGTCGGCGGTGGCCGCGCCGGTGGTGATGGTGATCTTGCGCTTCTCTTTCGACAGGCCCTGGACGGCGAGCGCCACCGACGAGGTCGTCAGCTCCATGATCGCGTCGACGTTGTCGCGGTCGTACCATTGCCGGGCGATGCCGGACGCGATGTCGGGCTTGTTCTGGTGGTCGGCCGAGACGAGTTCGATCGGCGTCCCGTTCATCGAGCCGCCGAAATCCTCCACCGCCATCCGCGCCGCCTCGATCGAGGAGCGGCCGCCGAACTCGGCGTAGGTGCCGGACTGGTCGTTGAGGATGCCGATCTTCACCACGCCGTCCGAGAAGCCCTGCGCGGCGGCGGGCGCGGCGAGCGCGGCGAGCGCGACGCCCAGCGCGAGACGAACCTGTCCCTTGGTCATGCGTATCCTCCCGGAGGTCGTGATCTTGTCGTCCGGCCGCCGTTCGGGCGGTCCGGGGCGCATGCTAGGCGAAGGCCGGGCGCACAACCACGGCGAGCGTCGGCTTCCGTGTTACGCTTTGGGCGGAGCTTCACCGGCGAGGAAGGGGCGGAGCGCCGCGAGCGTCGCCGACGGGTTCTCCTCGGCCAGGAAGTGGCCGGACTCGATCGCGGCGCCGACCGCGTCCGGCGCGAGCGTCCGCCGCCAGGCCGCGAGCGCCGTCTCGGGCTTTTCGTGGTCCAGGTAGCGTGTGCTGGCGAGAACCAGAACCGGCATCGCCAGGGTGCGGCCGGCCGCGATGTCCGCTTCGTCGGCCGCGCGGTCGGGGCCGGCGCCGGCGCGGTAATCCTCGCACATCGCGTGGATGCGTTCGGGCACGCCCCAGGCCTGGGCGTAGAGGTCGAGCGCACGCGGGTCGAAGGCCGAGAGGTCCTTGCCCGCCGTCCACCCGGCGATCAGCCTCCGGAAGTAGCCGTCCGGGTCCCGGCCGATCGCGGTCTCCGGGTTCGGGGCGGGCTCGGCCAGGAACGGCCAGTGCGGGTTCATGCCCGGCGCGGCCTCGATCCGCGCCCACTGCACCGCCGTCGGCACCACGTCGAGGAGGGCGAGCTTCGAGACGCGGCCCGGATGGTCGAGGGCGAGGCGGTAGGCGACGCGGGCGCCGCGGTCGTGCCCGACCAGCGCGAAGCGGACATGGCCGATCCGCTCCATCAGCGCCACGATCTCCGCGCCGACCCGGCGCTTGGCGTAAGGCTCGTGTCCGGAATCGCTCGGGGGCGCCGACGACCAGCCGTAGCCCGGCAGGTCGAGGCAGATCACGCGATGGTCGTGCGCCAAGTCCGGGGCGACGCGGTGCCAGAGCGCGTGGCTTTGCGGAAAGCCGTGGAGCAGCAGCAGCGGCGGCGCGTCCGCCGGGCCGCCGACCCGGGCGAAGGCCTTGCCCCAGGCCGCCTCCATCCAGAGGGCCTCGAACCCGGAAAACAGATCCTCGCCACCGCTCGGCATGCGCCTTCCTCCGACGTTTCGCGACCGCGGCCCGGAGCGCCGGCGGCGCGCGTCCGCAGGCAACGCATCGGAAGGCGCGGGGCTCCGCCCACGACGCGCAGGATCGTGAAGTGCGGTACGAATAATATCTTAATGCCTGCCTTGGAGGATAGGGTCACGATCGATGGTGCCCGAATGCCCGTACGAACCTTGGTAGATCTTGCGAAGACCGAACCCGACTGGTTCTGGGAGACCGACGCGTCGCAGAACTTCAGCTACCTGTCTCCCGAGGCGGAACGCGTCCTCGGGCGCAACGCCGAGACGCTGACCGGCACGTCGCGGATCGCGGTCGCCGCGAACGGGGGCGACCGCCTGTCCTGGATGCCGTACGTCACCGCGATCGACCGGCGGGAGGCCTTCGCCGGCTTCATCTTTCCCTACGCCCATCCCGACGGCAACGTGCGCTGGTTCCGGATCGGCGGCGAGCCGGTGGTCGCGCAGGACGGGACCTTCCGCGGCTATCGCGGCATCGGCACCGACATCGGCTCCGAAGGCCAGACGCGAAGCGCGCTCGCCGAGACGCTGGCGGAGCTGCGCGCCTCGCATGCCAGCCTCGTCGAGCAGAACAACCGCTTCGCGGCGGCGCTGAGTAACATGACCCAGGGCCTGTGCCTGTTCGACGACGCGGCGCGCCTCGTCATCTACAACCAGCGGTATTGCGAACTCTTCGGCATCGCTCCGGACAGGCTGCACGTCGGCATGACCCAGCGCGAGATCTGCGCGATGCTGGTGGCCGCCGGCCGCTACCGCGGCGACCCCACGGCCGACGCCCTGTGCGAGGGCACGCGCCGGGCCCTGCTCGACGCCGACCCGAAACCGATCCAACGCGAGCTCGCCGACGGCCGGATCCTCGCCGTGTGCTACCGCACGATCGAGGGCGGCGGCTGGGTCTCGACCTTCGAGGACATCACCGAACGGCGCCGCAACGAGGCGCGGATCGCGCACATGGCGCGCCACGACGCGTTGACCGACCTGCCGAACCGCACGGCGTTTCGCGAGCACGGCCTCGACATGCTCGGCAGGCCGCGGCTCGCGGGCGAGACCAACCGGCTGGCGATCCTCTGCCTCGACCTCGACCGGTTCAAGGCGATCAACGACATGCACGGGCACGGCGCCGGCGACGCGCTGCTGCGGGCGGTCTCGGAACGGCTTTGCGCCCGGGTGCGCACGGGGGACCTCGTGGCGCGCCTCGGCGGGGACGAGTTCGCGGTGCTGCACCGGGTCTCCGACGCCGCCGGCGCGCTGGCGCTGGCCGGGCGGATGATCGCGATGGTGAGCACGCCCTACGACCTCGACGGCTACACCGTCGAGATCGGCATGAGCGTCGGCATCGCCATCGCCGACGACGCGGCCGACGACATCGACCGGCTGCTCAAGAACGCCGACACCGCGCTCTATCACGCCAAGGCCAAGGGCCGCGGCACCGCCTGCCTGTTCGAGCCGGCGATGGACGAGACCGCCGAAATCCGCCGCGCGATCGAGCGCGACCTCGCCGACGCCCTCCGGCAGGGCCTGTTCGAGGTGCATTACCAGCCGCTGGTCAACCTCGGCAGCAATCGGATCACCGGCGTGGAAGCCCTGGTCCGCTGGCGCCACCCGGAACGCGGGCTGATCTCGCCCGCCACCTTCATCCCGGTGGCCGAGGAGACCGGTCTCATCGTCGCCCTCGGGGAATGGGTGCTGAACCAGGCCTGCCGCGACGCCGTGGCCTGGCCGGAGGGGATCAGCGTCGCCGTCAACGTCTCGGCGGTCCAGCTCCGCAATCGCACCTTCGCGCAGACGGTGCTGCTCGCCCTCGCCGCGAGCGGGCTGCGCGCCGACCGCCTGGAGCTCGAGATCACCGAAAGCGTCCTGCTCGACGAGACCGAGGCCAACCTCGAGACCCTGCACCTGCTGCGCCGGACCGGGATCCGCATCTCGATGGACGATTTTGGCACCGGCTATTCGAGCTTGACCTACCTGCGCCGCTTCCCCTTCGACAAGATGAAGATCGACCGCTCCTTCGTCCAAGACGCCGGCAAGGCGACCGAGGCCGGCGCGATCATCCGCGCCCTCGTCGCCCTCGGCGGCAGCCTCGGCATCACCACCCTAGTCGAGGGCGTCGAGACCGAGGAGCAGCTCGCCGCCGTCCGCGCCGAGGGC
This sequence comes from Methylobacterium sp. WL8, assembly GCF_008040045.1. Taxonomy (NCBI): domain Bacteria; kingdom Pseudomonadati; phylum Pseudomonadota; class Alphaproteobacteria; order Hyphomicrobiales; family Methylobacteriaceae; genus Methylobacterium; species Methylobacterium sp. WL8. The sequence goes on from NZ_VRVF01000029.1 coordinate 26,380, forward strand.
TGCCAGGAGATGCAGGGGTTCCTGTTCAGCCGGCCGCGCCCGGCCGGCGAGATCACCGCGATGCTTGCGGCGGCGCGCGAGGAGGCGGTTGCCGCCTGAGAGTTAATACAACTCGGGATTGTATTTACATCATTTCTTAAGCGGAGACCCATACGATAAGTTGTATCGCTAATCTGCGATGCAGCTATGGGATGTCGCGCGATGGGATCGACGGCGGGACGCGAGGGCAGGAAGCTGGCGGCCTGCCGCGGCGGCAACGCGGCGGTCGAGTTCGCACTGGTGACGCCGGTCCTGCTGCTGCTGTTTGCCGGCATCTGCGCCTTCGGCATCTATCTCGGCGCGGCGCACACCCTGCGCCAGGTCGCGGCGGAGGCGGCCCGCGCTTCGGTCGCCGGCGTCAGCGACGGCGAGCGCGCCTCCCTCGCCCAGGCCGTGGTGCAGCGCAGCCTCGCCGCCAGCGCGATGTTCAAGGCCGGCAGCGTCGCGGTCTCGGTCGGCACGAGCCCGGGCGACGCCACCGTCTACACGGTCACACTCACCTACGATTCCTCCGTCCTCGGGCTGAAGGCCCTCGGCAAGCTGGTCCCGCTCCCGCCGGACGTCTTCACCAGCACGGTCAGCGTGCGCCGGGGCGGCCTGTGAGGGCCCGGGTGCGCGACCTCCGATCGGACCGGGGCGGCTCGGTCGCGGTGCTGGTTGCGCTCGGCGCGACCGCCTTGATGGGCGCGGCCGCGGTCGGGATCGACCTCGGCATGGTGATGCAGGCCAAGCGCAAGGCGCAGGGTGCGGTCGACATCGCCGCGATGCTGGCCGCCGCCGGCGCAGGCGGGGCCGACGCGCTCGCCCGCCGGTCGCTCGCCGACAACGGCTACGCCGCCGCCGCGGTGACGGTCTCGCCCGGCAGCTACGTCGGCGACGCCAAGGTCGCCCCCGCCGGCCGGTTCCAGGCCGGCGCCAGCCCAGCCAACGCCGTCCGCGTCGGGCTGAAGACGGGGGTGCCGGTGCACTTCGCGCAGGTGCTCGGCCTGCCCAAGACCGTGCCGATCCAGGTGACGGGCACGGCCGCGAGCGCCCGGTTCGCGGCCCTCTCGATCGGTTCCGGCGTGGCGGCGCTCGACGGCGGCGTCGCCAACGCCCTGCTCGGTGCGATGCTGGGCACCAAGCTGTCGCTCTCCGTCCTCGACTACAACGCCCTGCTGTCGACCCAAGTCGACGCCTTCCGCTTCCTCGACGCGCTGGCGGTCGGCCTGAACCTCCAGGCGGCGAACTACGCCGACCTCGTCGCCGCTAAGGCCAGCGTCGGGCAGCTCACCGCCGCCCTCAAGGTCGCCGCGCAGGGCACCTCCGGTGCCGGCGCCGCGGTGACGGCCCTGGCCAAGCTGATGGCCGCGCTGCCGAACGCCGGCGCGCTGGTTCCCGTCGCGCAGGTCGTCGACCTCGGCGACGCGGGAGCGCTGTCCCCCGCCCGCGGCGCCGCCGGTCCCCTGGTCGGCCTGATGGACGTGGTCGCCGACATCGCCGCGGGCGCCAACGGCCAGAACCAGATCGCCCTCGACCTCGGAGCGACGGTGCCGGGCCTGCTCGGCACCCGCCTGACGTTGGCGATCGGCGAGCGGCGGCAGAATTCGGGCTACGTCCAGCCGGGCACGGCGAACGCCACGGTCCACACCGCGCAGGTGCGCCTGCTGATCGAGACGACGCTGACGGCGCCGCTCGGCCTCGGAACTGTGACCCTGCCGATCTATGTCGAGGCGGCGCAGGCCTCGGCGACCCTACGCACCATCGCCTGCCCCTGGACCGCCGCGACCCGGCGGCAGGTGACGGTGGACGCCCAGCCCGGCCTCGCGACGCTCGCCATCGCCAACGTGTCCCGCAGCAGCATCGCGGTCGGCGCCCCCACCCCCGACCTGACCCGCCCCGCGAACCTGATCGCGTTGCCGCTGCTGACCGTGCAGGGCACGGCGCGGGCGACCATCGCCAGCCCGACGCCCCAGACCCTGACCTTCTCCGACGACGACATCACGCGCCAGATCACGAAGACCGTGTCCACGACCGGCCTGACGCAGTCGCTGACCGGCAGCCTCGTCCAGGGCTTGTCCCTCTCGATCAACGGGCTGATGATCGTGCCGCCCCTGCTCGGGCCGCTCCTGTCCACCGCACTGATGGCGGTGACGCCGGCCCTCGACGGCGTGCTCGACACGACGTTGCGCATCCTCGGCCTGCGCCTCGGCTACGCCGACGTCACCGTCGACGGCACGATGTGCAACCAGGCCGTGCTGGTTCAGTAGCCCGCACGTGCACGGCGCGAGGCGGGGGCCTCGCTTTCGATCAGTGCCCGCGTCCGAGCCCGCGTGCCGACCCGCGTGCTTGCCCGCGCGACAGGGCGGCGATCTGCTGGCCGAGGCTGAGGAGCAGCACGTCGACGAGCAGACGCAACTCCGAGTTGTCGAGATGGTCGATCGACTCGCGGCAGGCGAGGGCGTGCGCGGCGGCGGTGTCGAGGATCGTCGCCGGGTCTGGGCGCTCGCTGAAGGCGCCGAGGTCGAGGTCGCCCTCGGTGACGTCGATGATGATGCCGTGGCCGTGCAGCACGGTCCCGGCCTCGCTGCGGACGAGACGGCCGCGGTCGAGGATCCGGCGCACGCGGCCCGTGGCCGAGACGGTGCGGTATTCCGCGACGAACAGGCCGCCGCTCCGGCGCAGGCGCTTGAAGTGGCGCGACAGCTTGGGCAGGTCGTCCGGATGCACCCGGGCCTTGGCGCGCTCGAACGGGACGGGCAGCCCGGCGATCGCGTGGTCCCCCGCCAGCACGTCGGCGGCCCCGGCATCGAGGATGCAGCGATCGGGCTGGGCCGACCACGACCAGGTTCCGACGACGCCGGAGGCCGACAGGGCTGCGGTGAGGTCGACGGGCAACGCACGGGGCCGGTCGATGACTTCGGGGCGCATGGAGGACCTCCACGGTTCGGTTGTAATTTCGCTCGGGAACCGGCGACATACAACCAAGGATGGAATTAATAGAGCGTTAATTCAACACGCGCTCCAGGCTCGACCCCGCTGCATTCTACCGATCCCGACGGGTTTCACGGTCGTGCCGCCCCGGCGATGCCGATCGCGATGTCTCGCGGTCCCCGCAAGGGTACCCTGGCCGAGACGCAGCGAAGTCGGGCGCCGGGAGGCAGGGTGTGCGGGGGCGTCAGCCGATCTGGCTGAACAGCGTCACGGCCCCGAAGATCAGCACGGACACGACCACCGCGGCGATCAGGATCAGGGCCGCACGCGATTCCTGCAATTCCGGCGACATGCCCACTCCATCGAAGCCGGCGACACGATGCGGTCGCGCGCAACCCGTTGACCTTGCGAACCTCGCATCGATCGTTCCGGCTGTCGAGGCGCGGACAGCCGGCCAAAGCGGTGCGCCAGCGCACAGCTTGGCCGCAGTTTCACCCCTACGTTGAAATCCTGCCGAAGCCCAGCCTGCGTCCGCGCAAGGCGCGCCGCATCCGGCATGGAGTGGTGGTCATGACCTCGTCCCTGCGCATCGCCGCCCTCGTGCTCGTGGCCCTGCCGATCGCCTCGGCGCAGGCCAGGGACACGCATCAGAAGCCGATGACCCCGCGCGACCGCGCCGCCTTCGAGACCGCCCAGAAGTTCTCGGCCCGCATGGGCCGGCTCGACGCGCTGATGGGCGGCGTCCCGCGCGGCACGGCCGCGCCCCGCGCACGCTCGGCCAACGCCGAGCACTGATACGGCATCCGCTTGATTAAAGCGGCTGCCGTATCGGCAAGCCCGCGCGGCGCACGAGCGAAGGTAAAATCCGCCATCCCGGAGGGATCAACCGGATTTGGTATGACGCGGCGCGACCTAGCCGAGGCCGCCGGCCTCGACGACGAAGCGCGCGACCGCGTCGGCCCCGGCGCCCTCGCGCAGGGACGCGAACACGTAGGGCCGCGTCCCGCGCATGCGCTTGGTGTCCGCCTCCATCACCCCGAGGTCGGCGCCGACCAGCGGCGCGAGATCGGTCTTGTTGACGATGAGCAGGTCCGAGCGGGTGATGCCGGGGCCGCCTTTCCGTGGGATCTTCTCGCCGCCCGCCACGTCGATGACGTAGAGCGTGATGTCGGCAAGCTCCGGCGAGAAGGTCGCCGCGAGGTTGTCGCCGCCCGACTCGATCAGGATCAGGTCGAGCTTCGGAAAGCGCCGGCGCATCTCGGCCACCGCCGCGAGGTTGATCGAGGCGTCCTCCCGGATCGCCGTGTGCGGGCAGCCGCCGGTCTCGACCCCCATGATCCGCTCCTCGGGCAGCGCGCCGGCCACCGTGAGGATGCGGGCGTCCTCCTTGGTGTAGATGTCGTTGGTGATCGCGCAGATCTCGTAGGTGTCGCGGAACCGCTTGCAGAGCTGCTCCATCAGCGCGGTCTTGCCCGAGCCGACGGGGCCGCCGATGCCGACGCGCAGAGGTCCGTTGTTCGATGCCATGCGGGCAAGCTCCGTCAGAGGATCACGAGCGGAAGATCCGCGAATACTGGGTCTCGTGCCGGAACGAGCCGAGATCCAGGCGAAGCGTCGCCGAGCCGAGGTCGTCGAGGCTGCAGGCCTCGGCCTGCTCCGCGAGCGCGGCGATGCGGGGGCTCAAGGCCGCGATGATCCGGGTGCCCGCGGCCTGCCCGATCGGCGCGGCGCGCAACGCCGCCGAGACGAGGTTCTGGATGAAGGCGAGGCCGTAGGCGGCCAGAAGCGCCGGCCGATCCATGCCGTGCGCCGCCGCCGCAGCCCCCACCGCGACGGGGTAGGCGACCGCTTCCGGCAGCGCCTCGGCGACCGCGTCGAGGGGTGGGCACGGCCACGCCGCCAGGGTCGCGTCGAGGAAGCTGCGGCCCTGCTGGCTCGTCTCGAGGTGGAGCTCGCGCGAGGGCGCCAGCGCCAGGGCGAGATCGTCGATCGCGACAAGCTCCGGCATCGTTCCGGCCGCGGCGGCGCGGTGGGCGTGGGCTGCCAGGATCAGGTCGTTGCGGCCGGCGCCGTGCTCCATCACGTCGCCGAGCCAGCCGGCGATGCCCGCCTCGTCGGCGACGTCGCCCGCCTCCACCGCCCATTCGAGCCCGTGCGAGTAGGCGTAGGCGCCGACCGGGTAGGTCGGCGAAAGCCACGCCATCAGCCGGATGCGTTCAATCATGGATGTGGTAGCGCCCGTCGCCGTGATGGTGGGCGTGGCCGCCCGCAGGCTCGCCGGGGTGGCCGGCATCGTGGCCATGCGCCGGGGCGTGGCCGCCGGCGTAGGCGCCGCCTTCCGGCCGGAACGGGCGCTCCACCGGTTCGGCGCTGCCCCCTAAGCCCCGCACCATCTCGGCGAGCACGTGGTCGTAGGCGATGAACACCGCGTCGTCCGTGATCTCGGCCGGGATGTGCCGGTTGCCGATGTGCCAGATCAGCCGCTTCAGGGCGTGGTCCGAGCCTGCGCGCACCGCCAGCAGGCGCTCGGGCGCGGCCTCGACCCAGACCAGCCGCCCGTCCTCCAGCGCCAGCGCGTCCCCGTCGTCGAGCACCGTGGGCTCGGGCAGGTCGAGCAGGAAGGCGAGCCCGCCGACCCCGCGCATCGCCATGCGGCGGCGATGGCGGTCGCCGTGGTCGAGGACGATGCGGTCGACGATCTCGCCCCGGGCCAGGGCGGCGGCGCGGATGACGCTTGTGGCGCGGATCATGGGGTCAGGACTGATCCAGCAGGTCGGGCTCCTTGGGCAGGTAATCGAGATCGAGCGCCTGGACGACCGTGAACGGCGGCACTTCTGGGAACAGCGTGAAGTCGATGCCGGTCTCCTTCGACGCCAGCAGGCGGCCGGACAGGTAGCTCGCCGCGAAGACGCTCGCCGGATGTGGTTTCAGGCTGGGACTTGCCCGCAGGATCAGTGCGATCTGCGTGCGCTGCTCGAAGATCGTCGCCGTCCACCCGTTCTTGCGGGCACCGGGCTGATATTTCCACTTGAGGAGGTGACCCAGCAGGACGACGAGGCGATTTCCGATCTCGCGCCTCTCGCTGCCGCCCACGCTCGCCACCTCGTCGATCAGGTTTTCCAGGTCGAGCTCTTCGAACCGGCGGGTCCGCAGCAGTTCGGCCTGGGCCTGCGTCCAGAGGTAGAAGTCCGTCTCATACGGATCGGCAACTGGCGGCGGCTTCAGCGCGGCGTTCGACATCGTGGCTCTCCTCGAACGCTCCCATCCTACCTCAGAATAGGAAATACCGCTGCGCCATCGGCAGCACGTCCGCCGGCTCGCAGACCAGCAGCTCGCCGTCGGCACGCACGTCGTAGGTCTCGGGGTCGACTTCGATCTCGGGCGTCGCGTCGTTGAGGATCATGCTCTTCTTCGAGATGCCGCCGCGCACGTTCTCCACCGCGACGAGCTGCTTCTGGACGCCCAGGCGCTCGCGCAGGCCGTCCTCGATCGCCACCTTCGAGACGAAGGTCAGCGCCGTGGAGAACGGCGCGCGGCCGAAGGCGCCGAACATCGGGCGGTAATGCACCGGCTGCGGCGTCGGAATCGAGGCGTTGGGGTCGCCCATCGGCGCCACCGCGATCATGCCGCCCTTGATCACGAGATCGGGCTTCACCCCGAAGAAGGCCGGCGACCACAGCACGAGGTCGGCGAGCTTGCCGGGCTCCACCGAGCCGATATGGGCCGAGACGCCGTGCGCGATCGCCGGGTTGATCGTGTACTTGGCGATGTAGCGCCGCGCCCGCAGGTTGTCGTTGCCGCTCCCGTCGCCGGGCAGGGCGCCGCGCTGGCGCTTCATCTTGTCCGCCGTCTGCCAGGTGCGGATCGCGACCTCGCCGACCCGGCCCATCGCCTGGCTGTCCGACGACATCATCGAGAGCGCGCCGATGTCGTGCAGGATGTCCTCGGCGGCGATCGTCTCCTTGCGGATGCGGCTCTCGGCGAAGGCGAGGTCTTCGGGGATCGACGGGTCGAGGTGGTGGCACACCATCAGCATGTCGAGATGCTCGTCGATGGTGTTCTTCGTATAGGGCCGCGTCGGATTCGTGGACGACGGGAGGACGTAGGGGAGCCCGGCCACCTTGATGATGTCGGGCGCGTGCCCGCCGCCGGCGCCCTCGGTGTGGAAGGCGTGGATCGTTCGGCCGGCAAACGCCGCGATCGTGTCCTCGACGAAGCCGGACTCGTTCAAGGTGTCGGTGTGGATCATCACCTGCACGTCGTGCTCGTCGGCGACCGTCAGGCAGGTGTCGATCGCTTTCGGCGTGGTGCCCCAATCCTCGTGGAGCTTCAGCGCGCAGGCGCCGGCCCGCACCATCTCGACGAGCGCCTCGGGGCGCGAGGCGTTGCCCTTGCCCGCGAAGGCCAGGTTCATCGGGAAGCTGTCGGCCGCCTCGATCATCCGGGCGATGTGCCAGGGGCCGGGGGTGCAGGTGGTAGCGAAGGTGCCGTGCGCCGGCCCGGTGCCGCCGCCGAGCATCGTGGTGATGCCCGAGCACAGTGCCTCGTCGATCTGCTGCGGGCAGATGAAGTGGATGTGGCTGTCGAAGCCGCCGGCGGTGAGGATCTTGCCCTCGCCGGCGATGACCTCGGTGCCCGGCCCGACGACGATGTCGACGCCCGGCTGGATGTCCGGGTTGCCGGCCTTCCCGAGCCGGACGATGCGGCCCTTCACGATCCCGACGTCGCACTTGATCACGCCCCAGTGGTCGAGGACGACCGCGTTGGTGATCACCGTGTCGACCGCGCCGCCGGCGTTGGTGACCTGGCTCTGTCCCATGCCGTCGCGGATCACCTTGCCGCCGCCGAACTTCACCTCCTCGCCATAGGTGGTGAGGTCGCGCTCGACCTCGATTTCCAGGCAGGTGTCGGCGAGCCGGATGCGGTCGCCGGTGGTCGGCCCGAACATGTCGGCGTAGGCGGCACGGGGGAGGGCGGCGCGGGGGGGCATGTTGGCCAAGACGGCTCTCCGTGTCCGTTCAGGACGTCAGAAGCGAAAATGCCGGCTCTGCGGCGGCGTCGACATCGAACGTCACGGTGGTGGAAGCACCTGCGAGGCGGTTCAGATGCCCGATCAGGTAATCTGGGAAGTCGGCTCGTCCGATCCGCCAGTCGGCAATCGCTGCGCAGATCGCGGCCCGATCGGTGAACACGACGTGCGGGGATGCCGCGAGCACGTCCATGAGCGCGAGGAGATCGGATTTCGTGAATCCTTCCCGGCGCATCAACGTCCAAACGAACTCGATCAGCACCACGGGATTCACCAGGGCAGGCTCTGCCAGCCGTTCGGCAGCGAGCAGGAAGGCGGTCCCTATCGGGGCCTGTACCGCGTCGTCCTGCAGGGTATGGCGAAGCAGGACGTTCGTATCGACGCCGATCATGCGCGAGTCTTCGTCCGCTCGTCCTCGGAAACGAGGTAATCTCCAATCGGATCGCCATCGGCATGCGCAACGGCGCGACGCCGTGCGGCAAGGCCGATCGACGGCATCGAAGACAGGTCGCTCGGCGTCACAGCCCGTTCTCGGCCCAAGCCCGGCTGCGCCTGCAACAGGACGCGACCCGCCTCGTCCTGATCGAAGATCACGGTATCGCCCGGCCTAAGCTTGAGCGCTTCCCGCACCGGGAAAGGGACCGTCACCTCCCCGCGGATCGACATGGTCGTCTCGAACTTTCCCATCGTCCATCTCCAAATCCGTCCGTACGGTGGACCCGATCTCCGTTACAGCGCCCCCATCCCGTCGCCGCGAAAACCATACACGGTCCGCCCGCCGGACAGCGGCACCAGCACGACCTCCCGCGTCGAGCCCGGCTCGAACCGCACCGCCGTGCCCGGGGCGATGTCGAGGCGTTGGCCGCGCGCCTTCTCGCGGTCGAAGCGCAGCCCTGGGTTGACCTCGAAGAAGTGGTAATGCGAGCCGACCTGGATCGGTCGGTCGCCGACGTTGGCGACCTCGACCAGGGTGCGCTCGGCGCCTTCGTTGAACACGATCTCGCCCGGCTGCGTGGTGATCGCGCCGGGTACGTCGGGGGAGGCCACGCCGCGCACCGGATGGTGCACCGTGACGAGCTTGGTGCCGTCGGGGAAGGTCGCCTCGACTTGGATGTCGTGGATCATCTCACTGATGCCCGGCATCACCTGGTCGACGGTGAGCACGTTGGCGCCCGCCTGCATCAGCTCGGCGACCGAGCGCCCGTCGCGGGCGCCCTCCACCACGAAGTCGGTGATCAGCGCGATCGCCTCCGGGTGGTTGAGCTTGACGCCGCGGGCGAGGCGGTTCCGCGCGACCTGCGCGGCCATCGCCACGAGGAGCTTGTCTTTTTCGCGGGGGGTCAGGAGCACGATGGTCCCTCTCGCATGCCGGCGGCCCGAAGCGCCCGTTTCAAGCATCGGTTCGTGGGGGAGCAAGGATCATGCTGGTGCGACGGTCAAGCCGCAGGGCGCACCGGAACGACGAACCGCGGGGCTGATTGGTCCGACGCGCGTCCGTACATGGCGCGTTCACGCGCACGCTGCATCCTGCGGACCCGAACATGACGATTCCCTTCCCCATCGCCCAGGTAAACGCGCGTCCCGTGGGCCTCGCCGAGCTCGCCGCCTCCGCTGTGGCGCGCGCGCCGGCCCCCGATCGCCACGACAGCTTCCCGGTGGAGGCGATGGCGGCCTTGCGCGGGGCCGGCCTGCTCGCCGCGCCGCTGCCCGAGGCGCTGGGCGGGGCGGGCCTGTGCACGCCCGCGGGCACCGAGCGCCTGCGCGACGTGCTGCGCGGGATCGGCCGCGGCAACCTCGCGGTCGGCCGGATCTACGAGGGCCACGTCAACGCGCTGGCGCTGGTGCTGCGCTACGGCAGCGACCCGGTGCGCGCCCGGCTCGCGGCCGACGCCCGCGCCGGACACCTGTTCGGCGTGTGGAACACCGAGCCGGCGGAGCCGGGCGGCCTCGCGATCGGCCCCGAGGCGGACCCGGTGCTCACCGGCGCGAAGTCCTACGCGTCCGGGGCCGGATACGTGACGCGGCCGCTGGTGACGGCGCGGTTGCCCGACGGGCGCCGCCAGATGCTCGTGGTGCCACTCGATCCGGAATCCCGCGCCGACCTGTCCGGCTGGCGCGCGCACGGGATGCGGGCCTCGGCCACCGGGACGGTCGACTTCACGGGCCTGCGGGTCAACCCCCTGGACCGGGTCGGCGCGCCGGACGACTACTACCGCCAGCCGTTCTTCGCGGCCGGCGCCTGGCGCTTCCTCGCGGTGCAGTGCGGCGGGATCGAAGCGGTGCTGGAGGCACATCGCGGCCATCTGGCGGCCACCGGGCGCGGCGCCGACCCGCACCAGCGCGCCCGCCTCGGACAGGCGGCTACCGCCGCCGAGACCGCGCGCCTGTTCGTCGAGCGCGCCGGCCACATGGCCACCGCCGAGCCCGTCTCGGGCGACCGCGCAGTCGCCTACGTCGCCCTCGCCCGCGGCGCGGTCGAGCGGGCCGGCCTCGACGCGATCGAGCTGGCCCAGCGCTCCGTCGGGCTCTCCGGCTTCCTCGAGGCCCACCCGCTCGAGCGGCTGGCGCGCGACCTCGCGACCTATCTGCGCCAGCCGGCCCCCGACGGGGCGCTTGCCGGCGCGGCGACCTACGTCGCCGAGTCCGAGGCCCCGGTCCACGCGCTCTGGCACGATTCCGAACCGGCCTGACGCCGACCGACCCGAGAAGACGACTTCATGCGCGCCGACGCCTTCCTGCCCCTGCTCGACAGCCTTCCCGTCGCCGACCTGTCGGCGATGGCGACGCGCGGCCTCGTCGTGGTGGCGCCCCATCCCGACGACGAGAGCCTCGGCTGCGGCGGGCTGATCGCCGAGGCGCGGGCGCGCGACCTGCCGGTGCGGCTCGTCGTGGTCAGCGACGGCTGCGGCTCGCATCCGAACTCCCACCTGTACCCGCCCGAGCGGCTGCGCGGCTTGCGCGAGGAGGAGACCCGCCGGGCGGTGGCCGAGCTCGGGCTGGCACCGGAGCATGTCACCTTCCTGCGCCTGCCCGACGCGCACGTGCCGAGCGCCGGCGCGACGGCGCAGGCCGCAGCCGAGACGGTCGCGGACGCCGTCAGCGCAAGCGGGGCCGACGCAGTGTTCGTCACCTGGCGGCACGACCCGCATTGCGATCACACCGCGGCGGCCGACATCGTCGGGCTCGCCCGCCCGATGCTTCCCGGCATCCGCGCCTACGCCTACCCGGTCTGGGGCTGGACCCTGCCACCGGAGCGCGAGGTCGGGCCGGCGCCGACCGGGTTCCGGCTCGACGTGTCGACCCACCGCGCCGCCAAGCGCCGCGCGGTGGCGGCCCACGCCTCGCAGACGACCGGACTGATCGCCGACGATCCCGAGGGCTTCCGACTCTCGGAGGATATGGTCGATCGCCTGTGCGGCCCCTACGAGCGCTTCGTGGACCTGGCAGCATGACCCGCCGCGACGCCTCGCTGACGCCGGACTACTTCGCCGGGCTCTACGGAGCCGACCCCGATCCCGACCCATGGGGCTTCACCACCAGCGCCTACGAGGCGGCCAAGTACGCGGCGACGCTCGCCGCGCTCCCGCGCGACCGCTACGCGTCGGGCCTCGAAATCGGCTGCTCGATCGGCGTCTTGACGCAACGTCTGGCGCCGCGCTGCGAAACGCTGCTCGGCGTCGACGTGGTCGAGACGGCGCTGAGCGCGGCCCGCGCCCGCAACGCCGCGACCCCGTGGGTGCGCTTCGAGCCCTGCGCGATCCCGGACGCCTGGCCGTCCGGCCGGTTCGACCTGATCGTGCTCTCGGAGGTCGCCTACTTCTTCACCCGCGCGGACATCGCCCGGATCGCGGCCCGGATCGGCGCATCGATCCTGCCCGGCGGCGACATCGTGCTGGTGCACTGGCTCGGCGAGACAGACTATCCGCTCTCGGGCGACGGTGCGGCCGAGGCGCTGATCGCGGAAGTGCGCTTCGCCCAGGTCGTGCATCAGGCCCGCACCGACGCGTACCGCCTCGAGGTGCTTCACGTGGACGAGGCGTCGGCATGAGCGTCAGCGTCGTCACCCTCAACAAGGGCCGCGGGCACCACCTCGCGCGCCTGCTCGAAGGCCTCGGGCGCTGCGCCCCGCCGGACGAGGCCGTCGTCGTCGAGATGGGCGGCGACAAGGCGACGCTTCCCGATCTCGGCTTCCCGATCCGGCGCACGCACCTGAGCCTCGACGGCCTGCCGCTCGCCGCGGCCCGCAACGCCGGGCGCCGCGCGGCCTCCGGCGACATCCTGGTATACCTCGACGTCGACTGCATCCCGTCCGCCGGCTTGGTCTCCGGACTCGCGGCGGCCGTGTCCGAGCATGACGGGCTGATCTGCTGCGAGATCCGCTACCTGCCCGGCGGCGCGGTCGCGGACGGCTGGACCGAAGCCGGCCTCGACCGGGTCGGGCACCGCCATCCCGCGCGGCTCTTCCCGGAGGCCGGCGTGATCCCGGCGCCGCAGCCCGGCCTGTTCTGGTCGCTCGCCTTCGCGGTGCGGGCGGCGACCTACGACCGCGTCGGCGGCTTCGATGAGGGGTTCATCGGCTACGGCGCCGAGGACACAGACCTCGCCTTCCGAGCGGAGCGGGCCGGGGTGCCGGTGCTGTTCGCGGGTGGGATGCACGCCTTCCACCAGCACCACCTGTCGTGCGACCCGCCGCTGCAGCACTTCTCCGACATCGTCGCCAACGCCCGGCGCTTCCACGACCGCCACGGGATCTGGCCGATGGACGGCTGGCTCGACGCCTTCGCCGAACTCGGGCTGGTGGAGGCCGACCGAGGCGGCGGACTCACCGTTCTGCGGCAGCCGACCGAGGCCGAGATCGCGGCCGCGCAAGTGCCGGCGCACCGGCCGTTCTGAGGCTCGGCCCGCCGACGCCGATTCAGCTCGCTTCGAGGCCGGCGGCGATGCCTTCGATCGCGGCGGCGAGGCGCGGCACCGCGTCGGGATCGTGCAGGGCGGAGATCGCCGCGGGGTCCAGGGCGAGGCCGGCCTTCACCAGGGCGGGCCATTCGCCGGCCTCGGGCCAGGACGAGCGGACCACGGCCGCGCCGAGACGTTCGAGCGCGGCCGCCTTCTCGGTCTGCTCGCCGAAGGCCCGCGGTTCGGGCAGGCAGACGAAGCGCCGCCTCGCCGCCGCCACCGCCGCGACCACGCCGTCGCCGGCGCCGCCGACGGCCAGGGCGGCGCGAGCGAGGTGCGGGCCGATGTCGGCGACCCATCCGTGCAGGTGCAGGTTGGGGGGCAGGGTCGAGGGCAGGGCGGCACCCGCCACGGGTCCGAGGACGTGCCAGGCGCGCTCCGGCACCGCGCGCGCCGCGGCGGCGAGCGCCGCCACGGTTCCGCCCGCGCCGCCGCGGCCGAACACCACGACGATCGGGCCGTCGGGCTCCGGCGCGGGGCCGGGGCGGGCGGTCGCGCCGAGAAAGCCCGCGTAATGCGTCTTGTCGCGGACCCAGGCAGGGAGGGCCGGGCCGTCGAGGACGCTCGGAAACGGGGCGATCAGGCGCTCGGCGCTGCGGAAGGCCTCGAGATGGGGTTGGTCGTCGCGGGTGCCGGCAAGCCGGACCATCAGCACCGGTACCGACAGCAGCCGCGCGAACAGCGCGACCTCGACCGAGACGTCCACCACCAGAAGCACCGGGTCGGCTTCCGCAATCCAGGCCGCGATCGCCGCCATCCGGTTGCGCAGGCCCGGCAGACCGAGGGGCGCGTAGTGGAACGCTTCCGGGCGCGTCTCCGCGCCGTCGCGCCCGTCGAACCCGCCCTCCGGAAGTCGGTCGTCGGGCAGGTCGAGTGTGGCCCCGGGCGCGCCGCCGCGATCGAATGCGGCCAGGGTGCCGATCAGCGTGCACGGCCGCTTCATCTCGCGGGCGATCAGGCAGGCCCGCTGCCAGTGGCCGGCGCCCTGATGGTGGACGTAGTAGCCGACTGGTCGCGTCACGCCGCCGCGCTCGGGCGCAGGATCGCGTCGAAGCCCGCGAGCGCGTCGTCGAGATCCATCTCCGGGGCAGGCCCGTCGGCGGCCTCGCAAAGCGGGCTCGCCCGCTCGACGAAGGCGATGTCGTTGACGCAGGCGTCGGGATCGATGGCCGCGAGGTCCGCCGCGGTCAGGCCGAACGCCGCCAGGGCCGCGTGGCGCGCCGTGCCCTCCAGGCCGAGCCAGGTGCGCCGGAGGGCGGCACGGCGGGCGATCACCGTTTCCCAATGGCGCGGCGCGGGGAGGCGGTAGGGCAGTCCGGCGCGTGCGGTCGCGGCGCGGCGCACCATCTCGGTGGCCATGCCGCCCTGGGCCCGGCCGGCGGCGCGGTCGGAGACCATCACCGACACGTCGGGGCAGTGGCGCAGGCGGCCGCCGGCCTCGCGGACGCGGGCGACCAACGCGTTGTCTTCGCCGCGCGGCAGGGCCGGCAGGCCGCCGACGCTCCGGTAGAGGGCGGCCCGAAGCGCCAAGCTCGCACCGGTATGGTCGCCGTGCCGGGGGGCCGGATCGTGCGGCGGCGGATCGAGCGCGTCCTCGATCCGGCGAACGGAGGCCCAGTAGCGCTCGATCCGGGCGTGCAGGTCGGCGAGCGCCGGGTCGATCGCGTCCTCCGGGTCGATCACGAGGCGGCCGCCGACGATCTCGGCCCCTTCGAGCGCCCGAAGGTTGGCCGCGAGCCAGCCGCGCGGCACCCGCGCGTCGGCATCGGTGGTGAGCAGGATCCCGTCGGGGCATCCGTCGGCTTCGAGCCAGGCGGCACCGGCGTCCAGCGCCATCCGCCGGGCGGTCCCGACATGGGCCTCGGCACCCGACAGATGCGCCTCGACTACACGGATCGCGAGCGTGGGTGCGATGTCGGAGGCCTGCATCGCGCGCACGGCGGCGACGGTGCCGTCGGTGCAGTTGTTGGCCACGATCAGGACTCGAAGGCGCACGTCGGCCGCGATGCCGTCCTGGGCGGCGAGCGAGCGCAGGAGGCGCGGCAGGCACACCTCCTCGTCGCGGGCGGGCACGCAGACGACCGCCTGTTCGGACGGGCGCATGGTCAGGCCTGGGCCCCGGCGACGCGGCGCAGGCGCGGCGGCGGAAGGCGCGAAAGGTCGTGGGCGGCGAGCGCCGCCTCGTACAGCGCCTCGTAGCCGGCGGTCATCGCGTCGGCGTCGAACAGGTCCTCGGCCCGCTGGCGGCAGGCCCGGCGGTCGAGGGCGACGGCGCGGACGATGGCGTCGGACAGGCTCGCGACGTCGTCGGGCTCGGCGAGCGCGCCGCACGACGCGTCGAGGATGTCGGGCAGCGCGCCGCGGCGGAAGCCGGCGACCGGGGTGCCGCAGGCCAGCGCCTCGGCGACCACGAGGCCGAACGGCTCCTCCCAGCGCGGGGTCACCAAAGCCGCCCGCGCCCCGCCGAGGTGGCGCGCGAGGTCGGCATGGCCGAGGTGGCCGAGATCGGTGAGGTCGTCCCCGAGCCGCGGGGCGATCCAGTCGGCCCAGTAGGCGGGGTTCGGCCGCGGGCCGGCGAAATGCAGCGGCAGGCCGGCGGCGCGTGCGGCGTCGATCGCCAGATGGAGCCCTTTCTCGGGCACGATCCGGCCGGACCAGAACACGTACGGCACCGGGTCCGGCGCCGGACAGTAGACGAAGACCGAGAGCTCGACGCCGTTGCCGATCACCACCGGCTCGGCGACGATCTCGCGCCAGGCGTCGGCGGTGTGGTTCGAGACGGCGGCGAAGGGCATGGTTGCGTGCGCGGCGCGCACGCCCGCCTCCAGGGATTCGAACGGCGGCGTGTGCAGGGCCGTCACCATCGGGATCGCGAGGTCTCGGCTTCGGCGCAGCGGGAGATCGTGAAGACTGTTGTTGTGCACGATGTCGAAGTCGCCGTTGCGCACCGCGTCCATGATCCGCGCATAGGCCGCGTTCTCGGCGCGGTCGATCGAAGCATGCCGCAATGGATCGCCGAGGCCGTCGCCGGTGGGCTGGCAGACGTAGACCGGCGCAAGTGCCGGATCGGATCCCTCCGACGCGAACAGCGTCACGTCGTGGCCGCGTCGCTTCAGGGCGCCGGCGAGGAGATGCGTGTGCATCTCCAGACCGCCCGGATACGGCTGCGCGATGGGGAACTTCAGGTGGGCGATGAGGGCGATCTTCACGGAAGCTCGTTTTTCCAGCGACGGAGGCCGTGATCGCACATCGCATACCCTGTCTGTGTGCAGGATGAACGGATGCGGCATAAGTTATTCACCGACCCAATCCCGGAAGCCTGCCACCATCACAACGGTTCCCAGCGCCGCCGAAGGCGCTGGGGACAGCCTCAGTCAGGGCCGCGGCAGCACCATCTCCACGCTCGACTTCACCCGTACGCGCACATCTGACCGCGAGCCCTCACTGCGAGGCGGTCGCCCCCGTCACGCGCCAGACCGCGTTGCCGACGTCGTCCGAGACGAGCAGCGCCCCGGTCTTGTCGAAGACCACGTCCACCGGGCGCCCCTGCGCCTTCTCGTCGGCGTCGAGGAAGCCGGCGAGCACGTCGATTGGCTTGCCCGCGGGGCGGCCGTCGGCGAACGGCACGTAGATCACCTTGTAGCCGCTCTTCGGCCGCCGGTTCCACGAACCGTGCTGGGCGACGAACAGGCCGCTCGTCCAGGCCGGCGACAGGTTCGCGCCCTGCGAGAAGGCGATGCCGAGGGAGGCGGTGTGGGGGCCCAGCGCGTAGTCAGGCACGATCGCCTTGGCGACGAGGTCCGGCCGCTGCGGGCTGACGCGGTCGTCGACGTGCTGGCCGTAATAGCTGTGGGGCCAGCCGTAGAATCCCCCCTCCTTCACCGAGGTGACGTAGTCCGGCACGAGGTCGCTGCCGATCTCGTCGCGCTCGTTCACGGCGGCCCAGAGCGTGCCGGTCTTGGGCTCGAAGCCGAGGCCGTTCGGGTTGCGCAGGCCGGTGGCGAATTCGCGGAAGGTCTTGGTTGCGAGAGTGTATTCCCAGATCGCGGCGCGGCCCTTCTCGGCCTCGAGCCCGTTCTCGGCGACGTTGCTGTTCGAGCCGACGGTGACGAACAGGCGGGTACCGTCAGGGCTCGCGACGACGTTCTTGGTCCAGTGGTGGTTGATCCCGGCCGGCAGGTCGACGACCTTCTCCGGAGTCGCGCCGTTCTCGGTCTTGCCCGCCTCGTAGGGCACCCGCACCAGGGCGTCGGCGTTGGCGACGTAGAGATCGTTGCCGACGAGCGCCATGCCGAACGGCGAGGTCAGGTTCTTGAGGTAGACCGTCTTCACCTCGGCGACGCCGTCCCCGTCGGCGTCGCGCAGCAGCGTGATCCGGTCCGGGCTCTTCACGCCCGCGCCCGCCCGATCCATGATCTTCCCGGCGATCCAGGCCTTCACGCCGGGGAATTTCCCGTCGGAGGGCGGCGTGTTGCTCTCGGCAACCAGCACGTCGCCGTTCGGCAGCGTGTAGAGCCAGCGCGGGTGGTCGAGCCCCTCGGCGAAGGCGGCGACCGACAGGCCGGAGGCAGGCGCGGGCTTCGCACCCTTCGCCCAGCCCGCGGCCGGCGCGATGTTGACGGTGGGCAGCGGCGTGGCGTTCGGAGCGGGCAGGGTCGGGCTCGCCCCCTGGCCGTCGGCGAGCTGGAGCGACGCGCTCTCGGGATAGACCGCGAAGCGCACGAAGGCCGCACCGCCGAGGAGAAGGACCGCCAGCGCCCCGAGCCCGATCTTCGTACCTGTCCGCATGGTCCCGTGAATCCCTGTTTAGCAAGCCACCAAGCCCAACCAACCGGGCTGACCGGGAGATAAGAGCCGAGCGGCCGATTGGCTCCGATCGCGCCGAGGGTGCCGGAGCCGCCTGGCAGCGCGTATAGGATGTGGCCGAGGCTCCCTCGCCGAAGGGTCGCGCCCGGGGCGCGAGCGGTGCGGGCGCCCCAGCGAGCCGCCGATGACCGATGCGACCCAGCGCCTGCCGACCTTCGCCGACGTGGCGCGCGCCGCCGAGCGCATCGCCGGCGTGGCGCACCGCACCCCGGTGCTGACCTCGCGCACCGCCGACGAACGCACCGGGGCGAGCCTGTTCTTCAAGGCGGAGAACCTGCAGCGGGCCGGCGCCTTCAAGTTCCGCGGCGCCTACAACGCGATCGCGGCGCTCGACGAAGACGCGCGGGCGCGCGGCGTCATCGCCTATTCCTCGGGCAACCACGCCCAGGCGATCGCCCTGGCGAGCCGCATCCTGAACGTGCCGGCCACCATCGTGATGCCGGAGGACGCGCCGGCGATGAAGGTCGCGGCGACCCAGGGCTACGGCGCCGAGGTGGTGCGCTACGACCGCTACACCCAGGATCGCGTCGCCCTCGGGCGGACGTTGGCGGAGGCGCGTGGCCTAACCCTGATCCCGCCCTACGACCATCCGGACGTGATCGCCGGCCAGGGGACGCTGGCCCTCGAGTTGATCGAAGAGACCGGGCCGCTCGACATGCTCGTCGTCTGCCTCGGCGGCGGCGGCATGCTGTCGGGCTGCGCGCTGGTCGCCGCCGAGCGCGCGCCGGGCTGTTTGGTCGTCGGCGTCGAGCCGGAGGCCGGCGACGACGGACAGCAATCGTTCCGCGCGGGGCGGATCGTGACGATCCCGGTGCCGCGGACCATCGCCGACGGCGCGCAGACCACGTTCCTCGGATCGATGACCTTCCCGATCATTCAGGAGCGCGTCGCCGACATCGTCACTGTGACGGACGACGAGCTCGTCGCCACGATGCGCTTCTTCGCCGAGCGCATGAAGCTCGTCGTCGAGCCGACCGGCTGCCTCGCGGCCGCGGCGGTGATGCACGGCCGCCTCGACGTGCGGGGCAAGCGCGTCGGCGTGGTGATCAGCGGCGGCAACATCGATCTCGCGTCGTTCGCCCGCCACGTGGCGGGTTGAGGCCGGAGCGCGCCCTCGTCCTTTTCTGCGCGGGCCTGTGGGCCGGCGCCGCGCGCGCTGAGGACATTGCCATCGAGGCGGAGGCCTGGCCCTACAGCGCGATCGGCAAGCTCAACGTGGTGCTCGGCACCAACCGCCTGCAATCCTGCACCGCGACCCTGATCGGGCCGCGGCTCGCGCTCACCGCCGCCCACTGCCTGTGGGACGAACCGCGCAAGCGCTGGGTCAACCCTGGCGTGGTCCACTTCGTGGCCGGCTATCGCCAGGGCACCTACCGCGCCCACAGCCTGGCCGCCGCCTACCGCAAGCCGGACGACTACGCCTACGCCTACGGCACCGCGCAACCGAACATGCAGGCCGACTGGGCCCTCGTGGAGCTCGTCGAGCCGATCCCCGGTACGCCGCTGACGCTGGAGGATGCAGCCCCCGACGCCGACCCGGCCGCGATCCGCCGCGAGATCCGGCGGGCGGGCTACAGCCGGCTGAAGCCGCAGCTGATGACCGCGCAGGGGCATTGCAGCGCGTGGCGAAACCCTGGGCCGGCGCCGCTGCTGCTGCACGATTGCCGCGCGGTGCCCGGCGAATCCGGCTCGGCGCTGCTGCAGGTCGAAGGCGGACGCCCCGTGGTGGTCGGCGTGCTCGTGGCGGGCAACCCGGAGGAGGGGCGAGCCCCGTCCGTCGCCGTGCCGACCGCCGCGTTCCGCGAAGCCGCCGCGGCGATGCTGAAGGCGCAAGCCCAGCCGCGCTGATGCAACCGTCGGTTCACCACCACGCCGAAAAATCCGGGCGCCACAAAATCCGCGCCTTTCGGACAGAGCTTGGCCGGAACGCGTCGCATCGGCGGGGCGACGGGCTGGGAGGCGGGACGGCATGCAGGGTGTTCGGGCGAGATGGACGGTGCCGGCCCTGTCGGTCCTGCTGCTCGGACCGAGCCTCGGCGCCTGCAACACCAGCGCGAACACCGCCCTCGTCACCGGCGCGACGCACGGCAAGCCGATGGTGGTGTCGGACGCGGAGCGCGACTGCCTCGGCCGCGCGATGTACTTCGAATCGAACCGCAGCGACCCCGAGGGCCTTCTCGCGGTCGGGACGGTGGTGATGAACCGCCTGGAGAACGCCGCCTTCCCGAACGGCGGAATCTGCTCGGTGGTCGGCCAGCCACGGCAATTCGCGGCCGGCGTGCTGACGAAGCCGATGGCGGAGAAGGATCTGTCGAAGGTCGCCGACGCGGCGGACGCGATCCTGGCCGGCGAACGCCATCCCAAGGTCGGCCGGGCGATGTACTTCCACACCGCAGGCCGGAAATACCCCTACGACAACATGCACTACGTGGCGGTGGCCGGCGGCAACGCCTTCTACGAGAAGCGCAAGGCCGGTAGCCCAAGCCAGACGCCGCCTCCCGCCCCGACGGCGATGGCCTTTGCCGAGACAATCCCGGCCGAGGCGATCCCCGCCGCCCAGCCCCTCGCCGCGTCTGCGCCCGCGCAACCTGAAGTCGCGGCCGCCCAGACGGTGCTGGCCGAACCCGCCCGCGACATCTGCCAGGTGGCGGGCCTCGGCGCTGCCCCGGGCGGCGGCTAGAGCATTTTTGAGCGAGGTGGATGCCGGCTCGCGTGAGGAAAATGCGACCACACAACAAGATAGAGCATGTTCGGTGATCCAGAGATCACCGAACATGCTCTACGACACCTCAGTCCTCTCGCGTCTCCGGGCTCCGCGTCCGGCGCGCGGCCTGCGCCATCGCGATCAGCTCGCGGGCCGTGAGGCTGTGGGCGGAGGGCGCGGCGCGGTCGGCGATGCCGGCCGGCGGCGTGCGGGCGCAGCCGCTGGTGCCGATCCGCAGGTCGCGCGAGCGCCGCGTCGCGCGCAACCGGATCGCCTTCCGCAAGGCCTCGACCATCACCGTTCCCACCGAGAATCCCGTGGACGGCGTCATAGCCAAGCTTGACCGTAAGCGACATTCTTGAAGGCGGATTTCGGCGCCCTAGCAGGGCCGGGATCGGCCGGCTCCTAAGCTCCGGAACCGACAGCAACCACCTGACGAGGCGTCAGTTTTGGGGCTTGTACTTGCTGTACTTGAAATCCGGCGCGGCCCCGAGCTGTTCCTTGCTCATGTCCAGCGTGGCGGCGTAGCGGTCGCCGCCCGGCGACAGGATCAGGGCGGCCGGCTGCACCGCGACGTAGCGCGTGCCGACGCCGAGGAAGCCGCCGATGTCGAGCACCACCGCCGTCAGAGTGCGCCCGTCCTCCATCACCAGGTCGACGACGGTGCCGAGCGCGTTGCCGGCATTGTCCGAGACCTTGATGCCGATCACGTCGGTGGTGAGGAAGCCGGCGGGCACGAGCTTGTTGCGGCCCTCGGCATCCGCCTTCGATCCGGCGCGCTTGATCCCGACGTCGGAAGGGCCGCCGCCCGCGCTAGTGCCCGGCCCGGTGCCCGGCACCACCAGCCCGTCGCTCTGCGCCGGCTTGTCCTCCGGGCCGGGGGCGGCGAGGGCGACAGAGGCGCCGAGCGCAAAGTGTGCGCCGAGCGCGAGCGACAGGGGCGCGGCGAGCGCGAGGCGCAGGATCCGGGTCAAGCGATCGTCCTTCGATGCGGGCCGCGTACGGCTGGAAACCGAGGGAACCGGATCGGTCCCGCCGGGTTCCGGCGGCCGGTTGCGGCCGATCGCGCGGGCCGGTCCGCCGTGACGAATCCGCAAGCCCTGTCTCGGGTTCGTGGGCGACCTGCGGTCGCGGCGGTTTGCGGCACGGGTCCGGACGCCTTAAGTCGAAGCTCTCCCTCGATGCCCGCGCCGCGGGTGCCTCGCACGCGGTGTGGCATGGCGACCGTCCTCGATCTGCTGAAGAACGATCCGCGGCCGCCGCTCGCGCCCCGCATCCGCCACCCGGAGAAGGCGCACCGGCCGGACCAGCCGGTGCATCTGCGCAAGCCGGACTGGATCCGCGTGAAGGCGCCGGGGTCCCCCGCCTGGGCCGAGACCCGCGCGATCGTGCGCGAGCACGGCCTCGTGACGGTCTGCGAGGAGGCCGGCTGCCCCAACATCGGCGAATGCTGGGAGAAGCGGCACGCCACCTTCATGATCATGGGCGACACCTGCACGCGGGCCTGCGCCTTCTGCAACGTGCGCACCGGCCTGCCGGGCGCCCTCGACGCCGACGAGCCGGAGAAGATCGGCGACTCGGTGGCCAAGCTCGGCCTGCACCACGTCGTCATCACCTCCGTCGACCGCGACGACCTCGCCGACGGCGGGGCCGAGCACTTCGCCCGCACCATCGCGGCGATCCGCCGGCTCAGCCCCGGCACCACGATCGAGATCCTGACGCCGGACTTCCTGCGCAAGGACGGCGCGCTGGAGACCGTGGTCGCGGCGCGGCCCGACGTGTTCAACCACAACCTCGAGACGGTGCCCGGCAACTACCTCACGGTCCGACCCGGCGCCCGCTACTTCCACTCGGTGCGCCTGCTCCAGCGGGTCAAGGAGCTCGACGCGTCGATCTTCACCAAGTCCGGCATCATGGTCGGCCTCGGCGAGGAGCGGAACGAGGTCGTGCAGCTGATGGACGACCTGCGCTCGGCCGACGTCGACTTCCTCACCATCGGCCAGTACCTGCAGCCGACCAAGAAGCACCACGAGGTGATCCGCTTCGTGCCACCCGACGAGTTCAAGGCCTTCGAGACCACCGCCTACGCCAAGGGCTTCCTGCTGGTCTCGGCGACGCCGCTGACCCGCTCGTCGCACCATGCCGGCGAGGATTTTTCGAAGCTGCGGGCCGCCCGCAACGCGCGGCTCGGCGTGCCGGCGGAGGCGGCTGCGGCGATGGTGCGGACCTCGTCCGAGGGAACCGCGCAGCGGGGCGGCGCGCTGATGCCCGCGGGAGCTCTCGCCTCCGCCCCCTTCACAGCCTGAGCCGTCGATGCCGTCCTTCCGGATCACCCGCTGGGTGCGTCACTCGCCCCAGCAGATGTACGACCTCGTCGCCGACGTGGAGCATTACCCCGAGTTCCTGCCGCTGTGCGAATCGCTGCGCGTGCTGCGGCGCCAGCCTGGAACCGGGGAGGGGACGGAGGTGCTCGTGGCTGAGATGGGCGTCGGCTACAAGGCGATCCGCGAGCGCTTCACCACCCGCGTCGGCCTCGCCCCCGCGGACCTCAAGATCACCGCCGAGTACATCGACGGCCCGTTCCGGCACCTCGAGAACCGCTGGGCGTTCAAGCCCGGCCGCGACGGCGGTTGCGACGTCGACTTCTTTATCACCTACGAATTTAAGAGCTTCGCCCTCGGCCTGCTGATGGGCACGATGTTCGACCGCGCCTTCCGCAAGTTCACCGACGCCTTCGAGAGCCGGGCGGACCGGGTCTACGGCACCGCCTGAGGGCGGTTCAGGCGGTTTGGGGCGCGTCGCTTCCGCGAGGGTTGGTCCAGCTCGTCTCGTCGCTGAACCGCGCGGCTCAGCTTCAGAGCGCCGATTCCAGTAGGTCCAGCGCGTCCAGCACCGCGCGGCGTCGGATTTCGGCGCGGCCGAGGTCGCCGTAGCGCCGCTCCAGGTGGTGTACGCCACCTCTTGTCGCCAGGCCGAAATGCACGAGGCCGACGGGCTTGGCCGCGCTTCCGCCGCCGGGCCCGGCGATCCCGGTGATCGCCACCGCCACGTCGGCCCGCGAGGCCGCGAGCGCGCCGTCCGCCATCGCGCGGGCGACGGCCTCGCTGACCGCCCCATGCGCCTCGATGAGTTCGGCGGGCACCCCGATCGCCTCGGATTTCGCCTCGTTCGAGTAGGTGACGAAGCCGCGCTCGACCACCGCCGACGAGCCGGGCACCGCGGTCAGCAGGCCGGCGACGAGGCCTCCGGTGCAGGATTCCGCCGTCGCGATTCGGGTGCCGGCCTTGGCGTAGGCCGCGACCAGAGCCGTGGCGCGGGCCAGGAGGGCGTCGTCGAACATCGCTCAGGTCTCCTCGCCGTCCGGCATCGAATCGGGATCGCGGGCGGCGTGGCGGATCGCGATGACGACGATGGTATCGCCCGAGACTTCATAGAAGACGACGTACGGATACGGGTTGGCTGCGATCCAGCGCAGCCCGGGCAGGCGCGTGCCGCGTTCAGACTCGGGATGAAGCAACAACAGGTCCAACGTGGCGCGCAGCCGTGCCTGGACCCGATCGGCGCCATGCGGCGAGCGCGCGGACGTAGCTTAGCGTATCGTCAAGTTCCGCGAGGGCCGCAGGCGTAAAGCGAAGCTTCACAAGCCGTGCTTCGCCCAGACCGCCCGCACCACGTCGTCGGTGGCGAACTCGCCGCGGGCGGACTGGGAGCGGGAGATCGCGAACGACGCTTCGTCCTCGGCGGTCAGGGCGGCCGGCCGTCGCGCCTCCTCGGCGATCCTCAGGACTATGCGGGCGATGTCGTCCTGCCGGTCGGGGGCCAAGCCCCGGGCCGCGGCGACCGCCTGTTCGAGAAGATCCGTCATTTCCGCATCCTGCACCGGATCATCGGGATGAGGAAGTCCGGCGGTGCCGGCCCGAGGCCGTCAGCCCTGGCGCATGGCCGTCTCGGCCTGGGCGTCGACGGGGTCGGCCTCCGCGTCCTCCGGCAGCCGCACCGTGGCGGCGGCCTGGGCGGCGAGGCCTTCCGCGCGGCCGACGAAGCCGAGCTTCTCCGTCGTCGTCGCCTTGATCGACACCGCGGTGAGCGGCACGGCGCAGATCTCGGCGATGCGCGCGCGGATCGCCTCGCGGTGGGCGCCGATGCGGGGGGCTTCCGCCAGCACCGTGATGTCGAGGTGGTCGATGCGGCCGCCGCGCGCACGGACCAGCGTGCAGGCGTGGGCGAGGAACCTGTCCGAGGACGCGCCGCGCCACTGCTCGTCGGAGGGCGGGAAATGCGTGCCGATGTCGCCGTCGGCGATGGCGCCGAGCAGGGCGTCGGTCAGCGCGTGCAGGGCGACGTCGCCGTCGGAATGGGCGAGCACGCCGCGGTCGGCCGGGATCTTCACGCCGCCGAGCCAGACGTGGTCGCCCTCGGTGAAGGCGTGCACGTCGAAGCCGGTGCCGAGGCGGGTCACGTAGGTGGTCATGGCAATGTCCTTGGCGGTCTCCGCGCCCGAGCCCGTGGCGGACGGGCCGGCGAAGGCCCGGTCGGCCTCGATCAGGTCGGCGGGTTGGGTGATCTTGCGGTTGCGCAGGTCGCCGGCGAACACCACGACGGCGTGCCCGGCCCATTCGGCCAGTGCCCCGTCGTCGGTGAAGGCGTGGAGGCCTTCCTCGGCCGCGGCCCGGTGCGCAGCGCGCAGCAGGCCGAAGGCGAAGGCCTGCGGCGTCTGCACCGCGCGCAGATTCTCGCGGGCCGGGGTCTCGCGCACGCGCCCGATGCCGTCCCGGTCCTCGACGAGCTTGATCGTGTCGGCGACCGCCACGCCCGGCACCGCAGCGCCGTGGTCGCGGCCGGCGGCGACCGCGCGCGCGATCAGCTCGGAATCGACGAAAGGCCGGGCCGCGTCGTGGACGAGGACGACGTCCGGGGCCCCGGCCGCGGCGAGCGCCTCGAGGCCGGCCCGGACCGAATCCTGCCGGGTCGCGCCGCCCTCGACCGGCGGCAGCAGCTTGTCGGCGACGGCGGGCGACAGCTCGGCGCGGCAGGTCTCGAAGAACGCCGCCGCGTCGGCCGCGATCACCACCTGGATGCGGCCGATGACGGGATCGCCCCCGAGGGCGTCGAGGGTGCGGGTGAGGACCGCCTGCCCGCCGACGCGGCGGTATTGCTTGGGCATCCCGCCGCCGATGCGGATGCCGCGACCGGCCGCCACGACGACGGCGGCGACGCTCGATCCAGGTTCGGACATGGCTGGGGTTCCGTCGTGCCGTGGCCGCGACCGCCTGCCATGCGGCCGGTCCGGGTCCTCAAAAATCTGCCTGTCGTTTAAGCGGGGGATGAAGCGAAATCAAATCGCGCGGTTCCCCGCCCGACCCCCGCCTTGGGGCTTGCATCGAACCGCTTTTGTCTATTTGTTGTGCAGAATGATGGCTGATCATTATTTGAGCGTCCTGCGAGGGGAGCGCTCGGTCGACCCAGTGGTGCTGCTGGCGCCGCTGTCGGGTGTCACCGACCTGCACATGCGCCGGATCGCTCAAGGCGCCGGCGCGAGCGCGGTGGTGTCGGAGATGGTCGCGGCCGCCGAGTTCGCCCGCGGGTCGGAGGAGGCGCGGCTTCGCGCGGAGGGCTCGGGCATCGCGCCCCACATCGTCCAGCTCGCCGGCTGCGCGCCCGAGCCGATGGCGGAGGCCGCGCGGATCGCCGAGGCGAACGGCGCGGACGTGATCGACGTCAACATGGGCTGCCCGGCCAAGGTCGTCACCGGCATCGCCTCCGGCTCGGCGCTGATGCGCGACCTCGACCACGCCGGCCGCCTGCTTGCGGCGGTCCGCGAGGCGGTGTCGATCCCGGTGACGGTCAAGATGCGTCTCGGCTGGGACCACCAGAGCCTGAACGCCGCGGACCTCGCCCGCCGGGCGCAGGCGCTGGGGCTGAACGCGGTGACCGTGCACGGCCGCACCCGCCAGCAATTCTACAAGGGCAACGCCGATTGGGCGGCGATTCGCGCGGTCGTGTCCGCGGTGTCGATCCCCGTCATCGCCAACGGCGACGTGACGGACCTGGCCACCGCCAGGGCGTGCCTGACGGCCTCGGGTGCCGCCGGCATCATGGTCGGCCGCGCGGCCGTCGGGCGGCCGTGGCTCGTCGGCGCCATCGCCGCGGGCCTGGCCGGGCGCCCGGTGCCGTCGCTCTCGCGGACGGAGCGGGCGGCGCTGGCGGCGTCGCACTACGCTGGGCTCATTGCGCTCTACGGCCCACACATGGGGGTGCGTCACGCCCGCAAGCACCTGGCGGCCTATGCCGAGGCCGCCGGCGGCCTCGGCGCATCCGAGCGCACGCGGCTCCTGACCACCACCGACCCGGAGGTGGCGGATCGGCTCCTGCGGGCCGCTTTCGAGGCCGCCCCGGCGATCGCGGAGGCCGCATGAGCGACGGGGAAAGTAGGGGCGAAGCCGTGCCGGTCGGCCATGAGGCTTCGAGCAAGGACCTTGCGGCGAGACCGCGCGGCATGCCGAGCGCGGAGGCCGTGATCAACGCCTTGCCGCTGCCGGTGCTGACCATCGGCGCGGACGATCGCATCATGCACTGCAACCACGCGGCCGAGGCGTTCTTCGACTACTCCGCCCGGCTGATGCAGCGGCGTCGGCTCCGCGACATCATCCCCTTCGCCTCGCCGATCATCGCGCTGGTGGCGGAGGTGCGCCGCCGAGGCTCCAGCGTCAGCGAGTACCGGGTCGAGCTGACCCAGCCGCGCTCGGGCGCCGAGCGCAGCGTCGACGTGTTCGCGACCTCGCTCGGGGACGACGCCGAGGCGGTGGTGCTGATGCTCCAGGAGCGCACCATCGCCGACAAGATGAACCGCCAGCTGACGCATCGCGGCGCGGCGCGCTCGATGGTGGCGCTCGGCGCGATGCTCGCACACGAGATCAAGAACCCGCTCGCCGGCATCCGCGGCGCGGCCCAGCTGCTCGAGCAGTCCGGGCCCGAGGAGGACCGGGTGCTGACCAGCCTGATCTGCGAGGAGACCGACCGGATCGTGCGGATCGTCGAGCGGATGGAGCTGTTCGGCGACGAGCGGCCGGTCGAGCGCGGCCCGGTCAACGTCCACGGGGTGCTCGACCAGGTGAAGCGCTCGGCGCAATCCGGCTTCGGGCGCCACATCCGCTTCGTCGAGACCTACGACCCGTCGCTGCCGCCGGTGCTCGGCAACCGCGACCAGCTGGTCCAGGTGATCCTGAACCTCGTGAAGAACGCGGCGGAAGCGATCGGCGCCGACGCGGTCGACGGCGAGATCACCCTGTCGACCGCCTTCCGCACCGGCCTGCGCCTCCAGGTCCCGGGCTCGCGCGAGCGCGTCAGCCTGCCGATCGAGGTGGCGGTGCGCGACAACGGCCCCGGCATCTCGCCAGACCTGCTGCCGGACCTGTTCGATCCGTTCGTGACGACGAAGGCGCAAGGCTCCGGCCTCGGACTTGCATTGGTCGCCAAGATCGTCGGCGACCATGGGGGCATCGTCGAGTGCGATCCCGCCCCCCGCCGCACCGCCTTCCGAATCCTGCTGCCCATGTCGAGCGCCCGCGACGGGCGCGAAGCGGTCGCGGAGCCCGAGTAAGAGTCATGCCCAACGGCCACATCATCGTCGCGGACGACGACGCCGCGATCCGCACCGTCCTGAACCAGGCGCTGTCGCGGGCCGGCTACGAAGTCCGGTCCACCGGCAACTGCGCGACCCTGTGGCGCTGGGTGGCGCAAGGGGAGGGCGACCTCGTCATCACCGACGTGGTCATGCCCGACGAGAACGTGTTCGACCTGCTGCCGCGCATCAAGCGGGTGCGGCCGGAGCTGCCGGTCATCGTCATGAGCGCGCAGAACACCTTCATGACCGCGATCCGCGCGTCCGAGCGCGGCGCCTACGAGTACCTGCCGAAACCCTTCGACCTGAAGGAGCTGATCGCCATCGTCGGCCGGGCGCTGTCGCGGCCCCGCGGTACGGCGGCGGCCGCCTCGGCCCCCGACAACGAGGACATCCCGCTCGTCGGGCGCTCGCCGGCGATGCAGGAGATCTACCGGGCGCTCGCCCGGCTGATGCCCACCGACCTCACCGTGATGATCACCGGCGAATCCGGCACCGGCAAGGAGCTGGTGGCGCGCGCGCTCCACGATTACGGCCGCCGCCGCACCGGGCCGTTCGTGCCGGTCAACATGGCCGCGATCCCCCGCGACCTGATCGAATCGGAGCTGTTCGGCCACGAGAAGGGCGCCTTCACCGGCGCGCTGCAGCGCTCCGCCGGCCGCTTCGAGCAGGCGGAGGGCGGCACGCTGTTCCTCGACGAGATCGGCGACATGCCGATGGAGGCGCAGACCCGGCTGCTGCGCGTGCTGCAGCAGGGCGAGTACACTACGGTCGGTGGCCGTGTGCCGATCAAGACCAACGTCCGCATCATCGCCGCGACCAACAAGGACCTGCGCATCTCGATCCAGCAGGGGATCTTTCGCGAGGACCTGTTCTTCCGGCTCAACGTGGTGCCGCTGCGGCTGCCGGCGCTGCGCGAGCGCTCCGAGGACGTGCCGGACCTCGTCCGCCACTTCTTCATCCAGGTCGAGCGCGAGGGCCTGACGCGAAAGATGCTCGACGGCGAGGCGATGGAGCGGCTGAAGCGCTACCGCTGGCCCGGCAACGTGCGCGAGCTCGAGAACCTCGTCCGACGCTTGGCCGCCCTCTACCCGCAGGAGACCATCACCGGCCCGGTCATCGAGGCGGAGCTCGATACGCTGCCGCTCAGCCCCCCGGCCTCGGCCGGCAACGGCACCGCCCGCAAGGCCGGCGCCGACAACGAGACCCTGTCCGGCGCGGTGGAGCGCCACCTGTCGGATTACTTCTCCAACTACCGGGACACCCTGCCGCCGCCCGGCCTCTACCACCGCATCCTGCGCGAGATCGAAGGCCCGCTGATCGGCGCGGCGTTGGCCGCCACCCGGGGCAACCAGATCCGTGCGGCGGAGCTGCTCGGCGTCAACCGCAACACCCTGCGCAAGAAGGTGCGGGACCTCGACCTTCAGGTGTTCCGCACCGCGCGTTGAGATCAGCGCGGCTGCGTCAGACCCCGTTTCATAATGGGGTGAGCGGCAGGTGTCGCGGGCGTTGGGAGAGTGTCTGACGCTCACCCTGGATCGCCGATGTGGACCCCTACCGCTCGCACCGAGCTTGCGCGCGAAAGCCGCCCCT